>NZ_CP168006.1:3218183-3340030 GCF_041521385.1 Alcaligenes faecalis
ACCCCTTCAGGCCCGTTCCGGGCACGTTTATCTCTCCCTCTACATACGTATGCCTATCAGCCCGAGACGCCATTGGCTCGGCCACCATTACGAGCAGTCCTGGGATCAAAGGATTGCACGTTCATTCTCTTCTTCGGGGTATGTCAGGAGCCTGGCCTCTATCGAGCATCATGGTGATTGACGTTCAAGCCGTCGTTTTTTTATCTGTTGTACGTGGCTGCTCCGCTTTTTTTTGATAGACCTCGGGTAGCGACGCCGGCTTGGCATCCGGAGAGCCAAGAAATCCCGAGCCTTGGGCCTCATCGAGCAGATGGTTTATTGGCTGTGTGTACGCTGGATCTTCTCAATCCTTCGTCTATTCAGCACCTTCCCTTCCTCCCGTAAAAAAACGTTCCGGGTACCTCTTACTCTTTTTTCGTGGCTTGACCTTTTGGGGTGGTGGCTTTGCGCACTTGCATCATCGATTGTGTTAATCCCTACGTTACAGCCCTCCGTAGCGAAGGGTTGTTGCTGATTGGCTCCTATCAGAGGGCAGGCGTGCCCAGCACGAATGGGTCTGTTCCTGGTGGTTTGCCCTTTGTTCCTACAATCCCGATAGCCAGGTGCTTTATCAGCAGTGTTAGCTCAGGTGGCTTCTTTACTTTTTGATTTAGTCCATATATGTAGCCAACGTCTCTCGGTTCGGTCGTTGTGTATTCGCTTGCCAGTAAACAGGGGAGAGCCTGTTTGAGGGGGCCGTCGCTTAGTTGGATAAACGTACTTTTCTTTACCAGAACCATGCAGGAATGTGGCCTGTAGATTAGGCCGTAGCTATGCTTTGCATAGAGGGCAGAGTCGTACTTGCTCCAGCAATGGAAGGCCTTGGGATTATAAGATAATCTTATTTTGTAGGCAGCGGGCTGATAGTAGATGAAGTGGGATTGTGGGCGCGGTATATATCCATGACCCATTATTTTTTCGTACTGATCATGTCTATTATTTTGCCCCGTGATGACAGCCGCTGTGGCTGGTATAAATTGCTGACAGTCAATCGCCCCAGTCGCCAAATTCATGGCACGCAGGCGGCAGATGTGGTGATTGTGGGTGCTGGCTTTGTGGGTTTGGCCGCTGCACGGGCCTATGCTTTGTTAAAGCCGCAGCATCGGGTCGTACTACTGGAGGCATTGAAGGTAGGGCAAGGTGCTTCGGGCCGGAATTCAGGTTTCCTGATTGACCTGCCTCATAAGCGTGACCTGGAGTTTGGTAGCCTGGAGCGCAAGAAAAAAATTTATAGACTGAATCTGGAAGCGATTGAGGATTTACGTTCGGCTGTACAGCAACATCAGATCCAGTGTGATTGGGAAGAAGCTGGCAAATATCAGGTTGCGGTTGGGCAGCGTGGCATTTCATTTCTGAATGATTACGCCAGCTTGCTGGATGACTTTGATTACCCTTATCGACGTATTGAAGGGCAGCCACTTGCCCGCGTGTTTGGCTCGACCTACTACAGTCAAGCCATCTATACAGAGCGGTCGGTGCTTGTGCAGCCTGCGGCACTGGTCAATGGGCTAGCTGAGCATTTGCCGACGAATGTGGAGCTGTATGAGGAGCACCCTGTGCTGGAGCTTAAGCAGCATAACGGTCAATATCATATCCATACCCAGGATGCGGTGTTCCAGAGTCCCAAGGTGATCTTGGCAACGAATATTTTTACTCAGGAGTTTGGTTATCTACGCTCCCGCATGTTGCCGACCATGACGTACGCCAGCATGACCCGAGCCTTGAGCTCGCAGGAAATGCAGTTGTTTCGTGAGCAACATTCTTGGGGAGCCACACCTGCCGATCATGGCGGGACAACGCTGCGTTTGACTCGGGACCGGCGCTTGGTGATTCGCAATAGTTACCAGTTTGTGCCCAAGTACCATGATGATCTGCAGAACCGGCGCGCCATACGAGACAGCCATCTGCAAGGTCTACGGGCACGTTACCCATCACTGGAAAATTTGACGCTGGACTATACCTGGGGTGGGGCCTGTGCCTTGTCGCGTAATTACCAGCCTTTCTTTGGCCAGTTGGATAGCAATCTTTATTTTTCGGGTGTCCACCAAAGTGTAGGGGCCACTCGGGGATCTATTACCGGCAAGTTATTGGCGCAACTGGCTTTGGGTGAGCATTCCCAGAGCCTGTCGGATATGTTGGAGATCAGCCAGAAACCTGCCATCAACCCCCCTGAACCTTTCTTGAGTATCGGCGTTAACGCACGCATGGCCTTGGCCAGGCGTGAGTCTGCCAGTGAGCTATAAGCTCTGCCACTAACAATAACGAGGAGCATATTGAATGACGATTTGGAGTTTAACCATCGATTTTGGTATTGCCAGCGGCTTGATCCTGCTGTGCAAACTGATCAGGGCCAATATCACCCTGGTACAGAAGTTGTTTATGCCGGTAGCCCTGATTGCAGGTTTATTAGGGCTGGCCCTGGGGCCACAGGGAGCGGATGTCTTGCCGTTCTCCGGTTCGTTCAACGCCTACGGCGGGATGTTGATTGCGGTTATTTTTGCCGGTGTTGGGCTCTCCACCCGCTTTCCTGCTCCGTCATTGCTGGTGTCACGATCCGGACAGTTATGGGCGTTCAACCAGATGGCAACCGCCTCGCAGTGGTTGCTGGGACTGGTGGCAGGCGCTTTGCTGTTTACTTACTTCTGGCCGGATCTATCACCGGCATTTGGCTTGATCATGCCTGCCGGTTTCATGGGAGGCCATGGGACTGCCGTGGCGATGGGGAACTCGTTTGCTGAGTTGGGCTGGGCTGATGCGACCACTTTGGCTTTGACCTCGGCGACGGTAGGGGTGTTTGCCGCTATTTTGATTGGCCTGGCGATTATCCGCTATGGTGCTCGTAAAGGTCTGATCAGTGGTTTGACCCCGTTCGAGCAAATGGAAAAGCATCACCGCAAGGGCCTGATTGAAGCGGCAGACCGCGTTGCCATCGGTAAAGAAACGGTGTCGGCTTCCTCGATTGATGCCTTGTCCTTGCACATTGCACTGGTATTGCTGATTACTGCCGGTGCATACTACTTGAGTTCTTACCTGTCTGGTTTGAATGACTTTATTTCCGTGCCAACTTTTGCCTGCGCGTTTTTGCTTGGAACGGTCAGCCGATCCTTGCTGGATCGATTGGGCTTGCTCCAGCATTTTGATGTCAAGCTGTTCAATCATGTCTCTAGTACGGCAACGGATTATTTGATCGTCTTTGGAATTGCATCGATCAAGATTACCGTGCTGTTAAGCTACGCCGTTCCTCTGTTGGTACTGATGATCATCGGTTTGCTATTGTGCCTGTTCATGGTGTTTTATGTCGCGCCTCGCATGCTCGACGATCGCTGGTTTGAGAAAGGCGTGTTTTCGTGGGGGTGGATGACGGGTACGGTGGCGATTGCCATTTTGCTCTTGCGTATTGCTGACCCAGATCGCAAAACCTCGATTCTGGACGACTATGCCATTGCGTATGTACCCGGCGCCGTGTTCGATATTATTTTGATCTCGTTCATGCCAGGGCTGATTTTGCAGGGTTTCATTTATGAAACCATCGCTGCCCTGGTGGCTTATATGATTGTTGTTGGTGTGATTGGCCGGATGCTCAAGGGACGTGCCTTGCGTTTGAGGGCGGCCTGACACCTGCGGTTCACTTCACAGGTCTATGGAAAAAATAGGATTTGAATTAAGGCAGATCCAGGCTTTGGTGGCAGTGGGAAAAACACGAAGTTTTTCCGCTGCCGCACAACAACTGCAGCTTAGCCAAGCGGCGGTCTCGCAGAATATTGCCAAGCTTGAGGAGAGCTATGGCGTGTTGTTGGTGCAGCGTCAGAACCGCCCGGTCAGGCTGACGCAGGCGGGTAAAAAACTGCTCGAACTGGGTGAGGCCTGGTTGTTGCAAGCGGTTCATATGCAGAACTTTCTGCAGTTCAGCCATTCCTCTCAGGTCAAACATCTACGTATCGGTATTATCGATTCGATTACCTCAGTTCTGGCACCGTTCATTGTCGAGAACTTCTCTGATCGGGCCCAAACACTGCATGTGCAATCGGGGGTGATCAGCAGTCTGGACTCAAGTTTCAATGCAGGTGAGCTGGACTTGTTGGTGAGCACGCACGTAGCCTCGGGTACGCCCGCCTGTCGCGCGTCCTTGTTGGTGCAAGACCCCTATGTGCTGATTGCCCCCAGTATTCACGCCCGCCTTACCTTTAATGAGATGGTTCAGCAACTGAGCTATATCGGCTATGACAGGCGCTCACAGATTGGCCGGCGACTAGAATCCATTTTTCAAAAGCATGACATCACGGTCAACAACACGCTTTATGTTGACTCCTTTGACACGCTCTCCAAGCTGGTCGCCTCTGGGGTGGGTTGGGGCTTGATTTCGGCTTTTAGTCTGCAAGGGATTACCGCTTTGTCTCCCCATCTGATTGTGCGTAATGTGTTTGACGGGCGCTACTCTCGCAACATTTATCTGCTGAGTAATAGTGCTTTGGCTCAGGACTTTGTGGAACATACGAGGGTGATGTTTCAGGAGTTCCTGAAAGAGACCGTCCGAAGAGGTATTCAGCAGCACTTCCCGTTGATTACCTTTTAAGTCTTGCCGGTCTCAGCTAGCTTTTCAAAGCGGCCTCCAGAGGCTGCGGCTATGGAGGCGCTTTTTTTACCTGCTTTTGAATTTGCACCGTAAAATACAACAAAATAGTTTAGAGCTAAAGGAGTTGAGGTGAGCGCAGAGACAACAGTAGATGCGATCGTGGTTGGGGCGGGGCACAACGGCTTGGCAGCCGCAGTTGAACTGGCCAGTAAAGGTTGGAAGGTTCAGGTTGTGGAAGCCAAAGGCTCGGCAGGTGGTGCGGTCAGCACTCAGGAGTTGACCTTGCCAGGGTTCAAGCATGATGTGTGCGCCATGAACCTGTCTTCCTTCGCAGGCTCTGCGTTCTTCCAGCGTCATAAAGAGGCGCTAGGTCGTCACGGTTTGGCTTTCGTTCCCGCAGAGCATTGCTTTGCCAGTGTGTTTCGGGATCAACGTTATTTGGGTGTCAGCACGGATCTGGAAACGACTTTGAAGCGGATTCGCGCTGTTTCTGAAAAGGACGCTCAGGCTTGGCAGGCCATGCTGGATGACTTCCAGAGCAAGGCTCCCCACCTGTTTGCTGTGCTCGGTAGCCCTATGCCTTCCTGGGGTTTGATGAAAAGCGCCTGGAAGAGCTGGCGCGAACTCGGCAAGGATGGCGTGGCGGAGTTAATGCAATTGCTGCTGGCCACGCCTCGTGACTTTTTGGACCGCCATTTCGAGAGCGACTCAGTGAAAGCCATGATGGCCGCCTGGGGGCTGCATGTGGATTTCACACCAGACACAGCCGGTGGTGCCTTGTTCCCTTACCTGGAGTCGATGGCCAATCAAGCTTTCGGTATGGTGATTGGAAAGGGCGGTGCCGATACGATTATTCGTGCCATGACGGGTTTGCTGCAGGAGCTAGGTGGGGAGCTGCTGTTGAATGCACCTGTGCAAACCATTGAGCAGGAAAATGGCCGTGCCAGTGGTGTGGTTCTGACCGATGGCCGTCGGCTGAACGCTCGTAAGGCGGTGATTGCGAATCTGAATCCTCAGCTCGTCTTTGGGCACCTGGTGCCGTCCGCTACTGTTCCCACGGATTATCAGAAGAAAGTCGATGCCTTCCGTCCCGGTTTGGGCACCATGATGATCCACTTGGCGCTGGATGGTCTGCCCGATTGGAAAGCCGGTGCTGAGCTACAGCGTTTCTCTTATGTGCATCTGGCACCTGATATGGCCATGATGAGCCGTGTCTACGCCGAAGCAGCCGCAGGCTTGTTGCCCGCTGAACCTGTCCTGGTGGTCGGGCAGGGCACGGCGCTGGATCCTTCTCGAGCGCCAGAGGGGAAACATACCTTGTGGATTCAAGTGCGCGTCCTGCCTGCCCAGGTCAAAGGGGACGCTTCGGGTCAGATTGCTGCCGGCGATTGGTCGCAGCTTAAAGATGCGTATGCAGAGCGCGTTCTGGATCTGCTTGAAAGCTATGCCCCCGGTTTGCGTAGCAAGATTCTGGCCCGCCACATCCTGTCGCCCCAGGATCTGGAGCAGTTCAATGCGAACTTGATTGGCGGGGATAACCTCTCGGGCAGCCATCACCTGGATCAGAACTTCTTCTTCCGCCCGGTGGCCGGTTACTCCAAATACAAGACGCCGATCAAGGATCTGTACTTGTGTGGCGCTTCGACCTGGCCAGGAGCAGGAACCGGGGCGGGGTCGGGCTATATGCTGGCCAATCTGCTGGCGAAGTAAGCCAAAGAACTACAGGCCATTCAGCCGTTGCCGGGCATGCTCCAGGCGTCGTTGTTTGGCCTCCATTTCCTGAAGCTGTCGCCGTATTCCATCAATATGCTCTTTAGCCGCGCGTCGGGCCAAGTCTGCTTGACCTTGTGTGACAGCATTGCATAAACGGGCGTGTTGCCTGTCCAGCCTGCGTTTGGAGTCCTGGTCGGGATACAGGTGCTGCACGGATACGCGCACCGTAGACAGCATCAAGTCGTTGAACAGGCTGATCATGTGTACCAGCACCGGGTTGTGTGACGCCTCGCAGATTGCCGCATGAAACGCATGGTCAGCCCGAGCAACCTGTTCGGGCGCGGCACCCTGCATTTGTAGCTCTTCCAGTTCCTGAAAGCGCCGTCTTATCATGATGTGATCGGCTTCCGTCCCTCTGGCGGCGGCCAACTGAGCGGCCTCGCTTTCCAATAACTCACGCACTTCCAGTAAGTCGTACAGTGTGCGCCCTTGCGCTTGTAGCAGATGCTCCAGCGGTTTGCTGACAGTGGAGTCAATCAGGTTGGCAACAAACGAGCCTTGGCCATGCCGGGTTTCAATCAAGCCCCGAACGCGCAGGATCTGCAGCCCTTCTCGCAAAGCAGAGCGGGATACCGCCAGTCTTTGGGTTAGTTGTCGCTCTGAGGGCAGGACTTGTCCTGGCTTAAGGACGCCATCCATAATAAATGTTTCGATGCGTTGGGCGACCAGCTCGGCGGTGACTTTCAAACGCTTGGGCTCCTGTAGGTTCATTGATGGTCAGACCAGTTGTATGCGTGTGGAAATGATAACAAGCTGATTGTTTATCTGTATGATTTATAAGTATAAAGATAAACCCTGGTGCTTTCTTAGGGTAAAAACTGGTCGGACCAGTGGTTTGACGGCTGGACAAGCCCGTCTGCATCAAAGACCATCCGTTTCAGGAGACTTTAAAAGACAGGAGGCGTCATGAGCTTGCGCTACGACGAAAAACTGGACGGTGTGCTGCCTCGCGTGGACAAGATGCAGCTACTTAGCCGTCTGCGTGATGATATTCCCGGCCTGGATGTGCTGCATACCGACGAACAGTTGCACCCTTATGAGTGCGATGGGCTAAGCGTGTATCGCGCCAAACCTTTGCTGGTGGTGTTGCCCCGTAATGTGGAGCAGGTACAGGCTGTGATGTGCTTGGCGCACGAAGTCGGCGTGCCGGTGGTGGCCCGTGGTGCGGGTACGGGTTTGTCGGGCGGCGCCATGCCTTTGGAGCAGGGCATTTTGCTGGTGATGGCACGTTTGAACCAGATTGTGGACTTGGATCCGGTAGCCGGAATTGCCAGGGTTCAGCCCGGCGTGCGTAATATCGCGATTTCTCAGGCGGCTCAACCTTTTGGGCTGTACTACGCCCCGGACCCGTCTTCGCAGATTGCCTGTTCAATTGGTGGCAACGTAGCGGAAAACGCGGGCGGCGTGCATTGCCTGAAATATGGCCTGACCGTACACAACATCTTGCGCCTGGAGGTCATTACCGTCACAGGCGAACGCTTGATTCTGGGTTCCGAGGCCCTGGATACCCCCGGCTTTGATTTGATGGCCCTGTTTACGGGTTCCGAAGGGATGCTGGGGGTCGTCACGGAAATTACGGTCAAGTTGCTGGCGCGCCCGCCCTGTACAGTGGTGCTGCTGGCCAGCTTTGATGAAGTGGAAAAAGCGGCCGATGCTGTGGCACAAATTATTGCCCAGGGCATTGTGCCGGCAGGGCTGGAGATGATGGATCAAATGTCCATCCGCGCGGCCGAGGACTTTATTCACGCAGGCTATCCCGTTGATGCACAAGCGATCTTGCTCTGCGAGATTGATGGCGCTTTGGAGGATGTGCAGGACGATGTGGCCCGTGTCGAGCAGGTGTTGTTCAAGACAGGGGCGCAAGAGGTGCGCGTTGCTCGGGACGAGCAGGAGCGGCAGCGTTTCTGGGCCGGTCGTAAAAATGCCTTTCCCGCTGTAGGCCGGATTTCACCTGATTATTACTGCATGGACGGTACCATTCCGCGCCGTCAGTTGGCCTATGTCCTGAAGAAAACCGCCGAGCTTTCCCAAGAGTATGGCCTGCGCGTTGCCAATGTATTTCATGCCGGCGATGGCAATATGCACCCCTTGATTCTGTTTGATGCCAATGCGCCCGGCGAGCTGGAACGTGCGGAAGCCTTGGGTGGCAAGATTCTGGAGTTGTGTGTGGAAGTAGGCGGCACGATTACTGGCGAGCACGGCGTAGGCCGGGAAAAGATCAATCAGATGTGTGTGCAGTTCAATGAAGACGAGCTGCGGTTTTTCCATGCGATCAAAGCTGCGTTTGATCCTAAGACCATGCTGAATCCGGGCAAGAACATACCGACTTTGCATCGCTGTGCGGAAATGGGCGGCATGCATATTCATCACGGGCAAGTGCCTTTCCCCGAGTTGGAGCGATTCTGATGAGTACCGTAGAACTGAAGAGTCAGGATCGCGGCGCCGAGCTGCTGGAGCAGGTACAGCAAGCCCTGGCCACTACAACCCCGTTGTGTCTGCAAGGTGGCAATACCAAAGCCTTTCTGGGCAAAGCCGTGCAGGGGCAATCGTTGAGTCTGGCAGGCCATGAAGGTGTGGTCGATTATGATCCGGCGGAGCTGGTGGTAACGGTACGCGCCGGAACGTCCTTGCAAGCACTGGAGAACGTGCTGAACGAGCAAGGCCAATGCCTGCCTTTTGAGCCGCCTCTGTTTGATGGTCGAGCCACTGTTGGTGGAGCCACCGCCTGTGGTTTGTCGGGGCCGCGCCGTCCCTGGGTAGGTTCATTGCGAGACTATGTGCTGGGCTGTCGTTTGATCAGTGGCATGGGCACACATATGCGCTTTGGTGGCCAGGTCATGAAGAACGTCGCCGGTTATGACGTGTCGCGCTTGATGGTTGGTGCGCAAGGCGCCTTGGGTGTGATTACGGAGGTGTCCTTCAAGGTCCTGCCGCGTCCACGTAGTCGCGCCAGTCTGGTGCTGGATGTTGTTCAGCAAGACATCGCGGGTTTATTGCGTGGCTGGCGTGATCAAAGTCGCCCCATTACGGGTGCTGCATGGCAGGACGGGCGTTTGCATGTGCGTCTGGAAGGGGGGGGCAGTTCGGTGCTGTTGGCCCAGGAGCAAATCGGCGGGGAACCCTTGGACTTGTCCTATTGGGATGATTTGGGCGAACAGCGCCTGGCGTTTTTCAAGCAGCCTGGTACCTTGTGGCGGATCGCCTTGCCCGTAGACGCACCCGTACAAGCATGGCCCGGTGACATACTGGTGGATTGGGGTGGGGCCCAGTTGTGGCTGAAATCCGATGCGCCTGCCGAGCAGATTCACGTGCAGGCTCAAGCCTTGAAGGGGCATGCCCGTTGCTGGTCCGGGTCGGGAGCAGGGCAGGATGTCTTGCCCGAGCCTTTGCGGATATGGCATCAGCGTCTGAAGCAACAACTGGACCCTGCCGGGATTTTTAATCCTGGTCGTCTCTTCTCTTCGCTGGAGTCCACATGCAAACACAATTGACACCATGGGCTCAGCAACTGCCGCAAGCCGAACAAGCTCAGGCTATTTTGCGCTCCTGTGTGCATTGCGGGTTCTGTAATGCCACCTGTCCAACTTATCTGGATCAGGGCAATGAGCTGGACGGCCCCCGTGGCCGTATTTACCTGATCAAGATGTTCCTGGAAGGCAAGGCGACCTCGGAGCTGACTCAGCATCACCTGGATCGCTGTCTGAGCTGCCGTAACTGTGAAACGACCTGTCCTTCGGGGGTGAAGTATCACAACTTGCTCGATATTGGCCGGGCCGCCCTGGAGCTCAAAGTCAAGCGTCCTTTGAAAGACCGCGCCATGCGAGTCGCCTTGACGCAAATTCTCCCAGAGCCCGGTCGAGTCGGAGCCTTGCTGGGGGTAGCGCGAACCATGCGCCCCTTGCTGCCATCTTCTTTGCAGGAAAAAATCCCACCCAAGCAAAATGCGGATTTGACACGACCCGCACAGCGACACAGCAAACGTGTCCTGATGTTGGAAGGCTGTGTTCAGCCAGCCATGGCACCTTCCATTAATGCCGCGACGGCCCGAGTGCTGGACCGCTTGGGTATCAGTGTGACGCCCATCGCTCAGGCAGGCTGCTGTGGGGCTTCGTCTTTTCACTTGGGTGCGCAAGAGCAAGGCCTGGAGCAGGCGCGTCGCAATATCGATGCCTGGTGGCCGCAGATTGAACAGGGGGCTGTGGCGATTGTGCAGACCTCCAGCGGCTGCGGGGCCTTTGTGAAAGAGTACGTGGACTTGTTCAGACATGATCCGGTCTATGCCGAGCGCGCTCGCCGTGTCAGTGAACTGGCTAAAGATCTGGTCGAAGTGCTGGAGGAGCAGCCTTTGGAGGGGTGTCTGAATGCACAGACTCGCCCGCGTCTGGCCTTCCACTGTCCTTGTACCTTGCAGCATGCACAGAAACTGGGCGGTCGAGTCGAGGCCGTGCTGACTCGGCTGGGGTTTGATCTGGGGGTGGTGCCGGACAGTCATCTATGTTGCGGTTCAGCCGGTACGTACTCTCTGACTCAACCCGAGATTGCCGGACGCCTGCGGGATCGCAAGATGGATGCGCTGGAAAGCAGCAAACCTGACTTGATTGTCACGGCCAATATGGCTTGCGGGAATCACTTGAATGGAGCTGGCCGCACGCCGGTCAAGCATTGGATTGAGCTGGTGGATCAATACCTGACGTAGGCGCAGGCCGGCAGACTGCTTGAGCCGTCGGGAGTCTTGCTGTTGCGCGTTGATGGGTACAGAAAGGCCCGGTTCTAGGCAGGCGTATCGTTTGCGTGTGAAGGTCGGGGCAGGAAGGGCAAAATGACGTGGTTTCGCCATCCTGCCTGTGCTTCAAAAAAGGCCCCACGCCACGCCTTTGGCTCGCTCCCCCTAAGGGGGAGCTTTTTGTCGGGGGGCCGAGCCTTGGGGGGGGCGACGAGAAAAAAGCCCCCTCGACGGTGTGCTTGCGGCTGTCGCGTCGGCAGTCCGTTTGGCGGGAAAGGGGCGGTGCGGGCTTAGGCGGTCAGTTGTTTTTCGAGCTGGTCCAGTGTTTCATAGCAGGCCAGCACTGAGGCCACGCTGGAGTTGGGCTCGCGATTTTCCAGAATGGCTGCGATAAACTCCCGGTCCTGCAATTCAATACCATCCATGGAGACATCCACCTGCGAGACGTCGATGATCTCGTCCTTGCCGGTGGTCAGATCGTCGTAGCGGGCCAGATAGGTTCCCTTGTCGCAGATGTAGCGAAAGAAGGTGCCAAAAGGCCCATCATTGTTGAACGATAGCGATAGCGTGCAAAGTGCCCCGCTTTCTGTCAGCAACTGGATGGACATGTCCATGGCAATGCCAAGCTCAGGATGAATAGGGCCTTGGATGGCATTGGCCTTGATGACTTTGGAGCCGGTCTGGTATTGAAAAAGATCGACGGTGTGCGCGGCATGATGCCAGAGCAGGTGGTCTGTCCAGGAACGCGGTTTGCCCAGGGCGTTGGTGTTGCTGCGGCGGAAAAAATAGGTCTGTACATCCATCTGCTGAATGTTCAATTCACCCGCCTGTATCTTTTGATGAATCCATTGGTGGCTGGGGTTGAAGCGGCGCGTGTGGCCAACCATGGCGACGAGGCCCTTTTCCTGCTGCACCTGCAAAACTTCCTGGGCGCCGGCCAGGGTGTCCGCCAAGGGAATTTCAACCTGTACGTGTTTGCCTGCTTTCAGGCAGGCCAGTGTTTGCGCGGCGTGCATCTGCGTCGGGGTACACAAGATGACGGCATCAACTTCGCTACTGGCCAGCGCCTCGTTCAGATCGCCCGAGGCGTGGGGAACACCGTATTTTTGCGCTACTTCCTGGGCCTTGGCCTGGGTGCTGGACACGATATAGGTGACCTGGGCGTCGGGGATGCGGGCCAGGCCGTCCAGGTGCTTGATGCCGAAGGCGCCTGCGCCTACCAGTGCAATCTTGACTTTCTTCATTTCTATTTCCTTTCGTTCAGGGCGTGGGGCCAAGGCCGCTCACGCCGTCTCTTTGTTTTCAAGGATCAGGTGTCCGACCGCGGTATTGGAGGCGGGTACATGGTAAAAGCGGTGGCGCACATCGACATCTGGATTCATGGCGCCACGCGCGACCAGCCACATCACCAGCTCAATACCTTCCGAGCCTGCCTCACGCACATAGTCGATATGGGGCACGCGAGCCAGGGCATCGGGGTCGGCAATCAGGCGATCCAGAAACTCGTTGTCCCATTGCGCGTTGATCAGTCCGGCGCGCGGGCCTTGCAACTGGTGGCTCATGCCGCCTGTGCCCCAGATCTGGACATTCAGGTCTTCGTCATACGAGGCGACCGCGCGACCGATCGCTCGGCCCAAATCCAGACAACGCTGGCCGGAGGGGACCGGATACTGAACCACATTGACGTGCAAGGGGATGACGGGGCAAGGCCATTGTTCGACCTGACCGAACATCAGGGACAGCGGAACGGTCAGGCCATGGTCCACTTCCATTTTGTTGCACAAGGTCAGGTCGAAATCGTCCTGAATGACCGAGTGGGCAATGTGGGCCGCCAGTTCGGGGTGCCCTTGTACTGTGGGAACCGGGCGTTTGCCCCAGCCTTCGTCACTGGGTTCAAACGAAGCGCCGGTGCCCAGAGCAAACGTAGGAATCAGGTCCAGGCTGAAGTTGTTGGCGTGGTCGTTGTAGACCAGGATGATGACATCCGGCTTGTTTTCCTGCTCCCATTGCTTGGAAAACTCGTAGCCGTCGAACACTTTTTTCCAGTAGGGCTCGGTGTGCTTGCCCAGGTCCAATGCGGCACCGATAGCAGGAACGTGCGAGGTATAAACAGAGTGTTTGATTTTTGCCATGATAGGTTCCGGTTATTTTTCTTGTTCGTGTAAGTAGCGGTTGCCCTCGGGGGAGCGGCCACCCTTGAGCATCATTTCCCGATAGTCCTGTTCGCTCATCCCGGTCATGCTGCCCGCCATTTGTTGGAAGGACAGGCCATCGGTAGCGCCGATCTTGGCCAGAAAGTAGATATTGCCGCCCAGTTGCATGCAGCGATTCAGGTCACGGCTGAGCACGGCCTGTTTTTGCTCCGCGCTCATGGGCCATTCATCCAGATAGGCGGACTCGTCCGCTTTAAAGCGGGCCCGGTTTTCTGCCTTCATCAGTGACATGCAAAATTGGTTCAGGTGGTAACCCTTACGCGATTGTTCCGAGTCAAAAATAATCGTTCCCGGTATATTCTGGTACGGTTTGTCCAGTGCCATCGTTATCTCCTCAAATTCATGTCAACTCTTCTGGCCAATACAGGCGCATTGGGTTGTCCACCAGTAGTAATTGTTGCTCTGCGGGACTGGGCGCAATTTGTGCCACGTAGTCAACCAGCAAACCGTCATCGGGCATATGGTCTTTCAGGTTGGGGTGGGGCCAGTCAGTGCCAAACAAAACGCGATCGGGGAATTGCTGCATCAATCGGCGGGCAAATGGCACAACATCCTGATACGCATGCTGCTCGCCATGCAGGGCGGCAGGACCGCTTTTGCTCAGACGCTCAGGGCATGAGAGCTTGGACCAGATGTTCGGGTGTTCGGCCATCAAGCGTACGAACAGGTCGAACTCGGCACTCTCTGCTCCTTTGCTGACATCCGGACGACCCATGTGGTCAACAACCACTGTGGTCGGTAGACCAGTGAAAAAATCCCATAGCTCTGGCAAATCCTGTGCCTCGAAGTACACCACCACCTGCCAGCCCAAAGGCGCTATTTTATGGGCAACCTTCAGCAGTTCCTCTTTGGGCGTGAAATCGACCAGACGTTTGACAAAATTGAAACGTACCCCGCGCACACCCGCCTGGTGCATAGTCTCCAACTGCTGTTGCGTGACATCCGAGCCCAAGGTGACAACGCCACGCGCCTTGCCGTGTGAGGCCAGTAAGGCATCGATCAGGGCGCGGTTGTCCTTGCCGTGACAGGTGGCTTGCACAATGATGTTGCGGGCAAAACCCAGGTGGTCGCGCAAGGCAAACAACTGCTGTTTGCTGGCATCGCAAGGCGTGTATTTGCGCTCGGGGGCGAAGGGGAACTGCTCAGCGGGGCCAAACACATGGCAGTGAGCATCAACCGCACCAGCCGGCAACTGGAGCCGGGGTTTGGAGGGGGCGGCGTACCAGTCCAGCCAGCCGGGGGTTTTCTCAAAATGGCTCATCATCCTTCCTTCAGTCGATATAGCGGAGCCCGGCTTTCTCCAGGGGTTCGCGCATCTTGTACATATCCAGGCCCAGTACACCGCTGGCCAGCTTGGCGCGTTTTTCACCCTCGAAGCTTTCTCGTTTTTGGGCAGCGGCCAGCGTGGCTACGGCCTTGGCGGCGGGCACGCACACCACGCCATCATCGTCAGCCACAATGACATCGCCAGGTGTGACCCACATGCCGGCACACACGACCGGGATATTGACCGAACCCAAGGTGGCCTTGATGGTGCCCTTGGAGGAGATGGCCTTGCTCCAGACGGGAAAGTTCATCGCCTGCAAGGTGTTGATGTCCCGCACTCCGGCGTCAATGATCAAGGCGCGTGCTCCACGGGCCTGGAAGCTGGTGGCCAGCAGGTCACCAAAATAGCCGTCGCTACACTCCGAGGTCACCGCCGCGACCACGATATCGCCGGGCTGAATCTGCTCGGCGACGACGTGCATCATCCAGTTGTCGCCCGGTTGCAGCAGCACCGTGACGGCGGTGCCGGAGACTTGCTGACCAGAGTAAATCGGGCGCATATAAGGTTTGAGCAGACCGACACGGCCCATGGCCTCGTGAACAGTGGCCGAGCCCAGGGCCGCCAGTGCATCGGCGGCCTGGCGGTCGGCACGTTGAATGTTGCGGTACACGACACCCAGTTCGTACATGGTTGTTTCCTTGGTGAATGGTTGCAGGCGGCTTACAAGCCTTTTTTCTTCAGGGCAGCGTCCAGACGCGGAAACACGCGGCGTGCGTTGCCTTCGTAGATCTGGTGACGTTCCTGTTCGCTCAGGTTAAGCGTGGCTTCGATATAGCGTTTGGTATCGTCGTAGTAGTGGCCGGTCGTGGGGTCAATGCCGCGCACCGCACCAATCATCTCGCTGGCAAACAGGATGTTCTTGACAGGGATAACCTCAGTCAGCAGGTCGATGCCTGGCTGGTGGTACACGCAGGTGTCAAAGAAAATGTTGTTGAGCAGGTGCTCGTCCAGCAGGGGTTTTTTCAGCTCCTGTGCCAGACCACGGAAACGGCCCCAGTGATAGGGCACAGCGCCGCCACCATGAGGGATCAGGAACTTGAGCGTGGGAAAGTCCTTGAACAGATCGCTGGTCAGGCATTGCATGAAGGCAGTGGTGTCCGCGTTCAGATAATGGGCGCCGGTGGTGTGAAAGCAGGCATTGCAACTGGTGGAGACGTGGATCATGGCAGGAATGTCGTACTCCACCATTTTTTCGTAAATGGGGTACCAGGAGCGGTCGGACAGCGGTGGGGCCGTCCAGTGGCCACCGGATGGGTCGGGGTTCAGGTTGATGCCGACGTTGCCATATTCTTCTACACACTTGACCAGCTCGGGAATGCAGGTCTTGGGGTCCACGCCCGGTGATTGCGGGAGCATGGCAGCCGGGATGAAATGGTCTGGAAACAGTTCGCTGACGCGATAGCACAGTTCGTTGCAAATGGCGGCCCAGGTGCTGGAGGTCTCGAAGTTGCCGATATGGTGGGCCATGAAACTGGCACGGGGACTGAAGATGGTCAGGTCCGAGCCGCGTTGCTTCATCAGCTTGAGCTGGTTGTTCTCGATGGTCTCGCGGATCTCGTCATCGCTGATCTTCAGATCACTGGCGCGGGGCGTTTTGCTGGGATCTTTCAGGCCGGCGATCTGCAAGTCGCGCCAGGCCCCCAGTGCGGCAGGGGCCGTGGTGTAGTGCCCGTGTACGTCGATGATCATGGAAGGGTCTCCTGCGTCTTGATGCTTAAGGGTTAATGAGAGGGGGTAACCGTGCCGCCTTGAGGCTGTGCACGGCTGTATTGCTTGATGAGAAGGGCGGCCATGGCGATGACGCCAGGGATGGCCACCACGGTAAAGATCTGGCTGAAATCCAGCTCGCGTGCCGTCAGCTCGGCCACCAGGAAAGAACCGGCAATGCCGCCAAAACGGCCAATGCCCAGCATCCAGGCCACGCCCGTGGCGCGTCCCCGAGTGGGGTAGTAGGCGGCCGCCAGTGCAGGCATGGAGGACTGCGCGGTATTCATCAGCGTGCCGGCCAGAAAGACGACCACGACCAAGCCACCCAGGTGTCCGGCCATCTGGCCTATCCACCAGATGGATAGCGCGGTCAGTGCGTAACCCAGCGCGATGATGCGGTTGGCGTTGAAGCGATCCATCAACCAGCCAGAGAGCACCGCACCCACACCACCCAATGGGAAGAGGGCGGCGACCAGTGTGCTGGTTTGGGATGCCAGTCCGGCCTCTTTGAACAGTACGGGCATCCAATTCATCAAGGCGTAGAAAATGACCAGCCCCATAAAGTAGGCCAGCCAGAGCATGAGTGATCCCAAGCGGTATTCACGCGATAACACGATACCGATGCCACTGTTGACGGCAGGCTGGGGGCTGGCCTCGCTCAGGGTAAAGCGTTGGATGCCCTCTACGGCCTTGCCGGCAATGGGAGCCAGCGCCCGGCGGATACGGTCGGCGGAGTCATTTCGGGCGACCATGTGGCGCACGGACTCGGGCAGCTTCGGGATCAGCACGATCAGTAGCAGCAGGGGGGCAATGCCACCCAATATCAAGACACTGCGCCAGCCAAATTGGGGAATCATCCAGGAGGCCAGAAAGCCGCCCAGGGCGGCACCCAGAGGAAAGCCGCAGAACATGGCATTGGTCAGGGTGGCGCGACGGGCATCGGGGCAGTATTCGCTCATCAAGGTGACCGCGTTGGGCATGGCGGCTCCCAGGCCCAAGCCGGTTACAAAGCGCAGAACGGCCAATGTCCAGATGTCCGGGGAGAAGCCTGAGGCCAGGCAGGCGAGGGCAAAGACGGCTACCGAGCTGACCAGCACCGTCTTTCTGCCCAGCCGATCAGCCAGTGGCCCGGACAGCAAGGCCCCGGTTGCCAGACCGAACAGGGCGGCGCTGAGTACGGGTGCCAGGGCGGGTTTGCTGACGCCCCATTCGGCGATCAAAGAGGGAGCGATATAGCCGATGGCTGCCGTATCAAAGCCATCGAGCAGCACGATCAGAAAGCACAAACTGAAAATGAGCCATTGAAAGCCAGAGAAGGGATGCTCATTGAGCAGCGTTTGCACATCAAGGCTTGGCTGGTCTGGGTTATTGGCTAGGGGTGTCATGGTTTGTCTCGTCCAATATCATTGTTTTTCGGTGGGCACCGTATGCGCGGGCGCAGCCCACCCCCTGACACCACAGTGGCGCAAGCCCTGCGGTGTTGTTTTTGTTTGAAATGCGTTTAGTTCGAGTGCGGGACCAGAACGTCGCCGCGCATCAATGCTCTTGCGGTGCGCAGCAGTGCTGCCTTGGTCACAATCTCGGGGTTTTCGGGGTCGCTATCGAGTGTGACGCTGAATTCGCCCGTGGGGTGCTCAATAGATAGTGTGACTGGACCCTGGCCTTGCTCGAAGCGGGCGGTCCCCTCGCAAACCGTGCCGGGCAGTTTGATGGCCGTACCCACTGTTACGGCCGCCAGCACGCCAATGGCCTCATGGCATACATGAGGGATGAAACTACGGGTGCTCAGGGCGCCACCGTGTTGAGGCGGGGCGATCAGTGTCATCTTTGGGTAATTCTTGGTCGAGACATCACCCAGTCCCATGCGCTCGGAGATTTGCAGACGCAATGCCTCTACGCGTCGCTTCAGTTCCGTATTGGCGTTGAGTTCAGCCACGCTTTCCAGACCGCTTACGCCCACATCGGTTGCTTTGAAAATCACCAGCGGCATGCCGTTGTCAATGCAAGTGACATCCAGGGTGAAGGGGGACAAGCCATCCGCATGAACGGTGATGGTGTCTTTGGGTTTGCCCGTGGGCAGCAGTCCCGAGCAAACCGAACCGGCTGTATCCAGAAAATTGATGGCAATCGGGGCGCTGGTGCCCGGTACGCCGTTAATCGCGGCATCGCCTTCGTAGCTGATGTCGCCTTCGGGTGTTTGCACCTGGATTTCACTGACCATGCCGGTATTGAGCGTCAGGACCTTGACCGTTGTGGTGGGGCCTTGGGCCTGGATCAGACCTTTTTCCAAGGCAAAGGGGACGACCGCCGCCAGCATATTGCCGCAATTGGGTTTGGTGTCCACCAGATCGGAGTCGGGCTGCAGTTGGGCAAACAAAAAGCTTAAGTCAGCTTGGCCGGTGCTGCAGATGTCCACGATCCCCACTTTGCTGGTCAAGGCATGGGCGCCACCGATGCCATCAATTTGTCTATGGTCGGGCGAGCCCATCAGCCTGAGCAATAGTTGGTCCCGCGCCTGGATATTTTCGGGCAGATCTTTGGCGTAGAAGAATGGACCTTTGGATGTACCTCCCCGCATCAGGATACAAGGAATGCTATATTGGCTGGCCATAGATGGTGCTCCATAGGTCACTGAAAAACAGGCAAACTGCGAGGCACATTGACTGTGTTCTAATTCGCTCTTGCTATGCGTACCTATTTTAGTGGGCCCGATAAAAGATAAAAGAACGAAACCCGACTAGTAGATATGTCAAAAAAACATAGCGAAGACAAGCGCCCTATGGAGTACGTGATCGATCTCAAGCAATTGAGCTACTTCACGCATGTGGCCGAACTGGGCAGCTATACCCGAGCGGCAGAATTTACCAATGTGGCTCAGCCAGTCCTGAGCCGGCAGATTCGCAAGTTGGAAATTGATTTGCGGCAGAATTTGCTGATTCGTCACGGGCGCGGTGTCATGTTGACAGACGCCGGCAAGATCTTGCTCAAGCACAGTCGTTTGATTTTGCGCCAGTTGGAGCAGGCGCAGGAGGATCTGAGTCTGTCTGAGGGCAAGCTGACCGGGCACATGTATTTAGGTTTGCCGCCCACGGTGGCGCGCACCATTTCTTTGGATGTCGTGCAGGCTTTCAAGGAGCAGTTGCCCGATGCACACCTGACGATTATCGAATCCCTGACGGTGAATCTGGAGGAGCAAATTCATCTGGATCGGGTCAATATGGGATTGCTGTATAACCCTTCTTCCTCTCCCACACTGGAGACGCAGCTTCTGGCCGAGGAGCAGTTACACCTGATTTGTGGTGTGGACAGCCCTTACGCGCAGGGACGCAGCCGCATCGCGCTTAAAGATCTGGCCGATATTCCGCTGATCATGCCCAGTCTGTCCAATAGTTTTCGGATGCTGGTGGAAAAAGAGATGCAAAAGCTCAATCTGAAGCCGCAGATCGAGTTTGAAATCAACAGTGTGGGTGTGATTATTCAATTGCTGGCCAAAGGCATGGGGGCTGCCATTTTGTCCCGCTCGGTGCTGGAGTTCATTCCGCAAAGTGGCTTGCTGACGGCGATTCCAATCGAGCAGCCGGCCTTGGTCAATCGTCTGTATCTGGCCTATTCCTCTAAACGGTTGCCGACCAAGCTCCAGGTTAAGGTGCGTCAGATCCTGATTGATATTTGCCAGCGACACTTCCCTGGCCTGGATGATTAAGTGCCTTGCTGTTGGGTCATGTTATGCCCGTCCAGGGCATGCAGGCGTTGGAAAATGAATGCAGAGCTCAAGGTAATGAGTCCGACAATGACAAACGTGAACTGGAAAGCTGTGATGGCTGTCTGCACGGATGAGGCGCTAAACAGGGTTTGTCCGTAGCGCAGGAGCATGGCACCGATGGCGGTTCCCAAACCCATGGCCAGTTGCTGGTTTACCGCCATCAGGCTATTGCCGCTGCTTTTTTGATAGGGACGCAGCCTGGCCATGGTCAGGGTGTTGATGGCGCTGAACTGAATCGAGTTGGCGGCTCCCAAAAGCAGTAAGTGCAGACTGATCCACACGGTACTGGTCTGCGCGTCAATCAAAGCCAGCGCCGTAATCAGCAGGCCGATCAGGATGGTATTGCTCAGCAAAATGGACCGATAGCCAAATCGGTTCAGCAAGGGGTGCAGAAATGGTTTGACCGCCATGGCGGAAATGGCCATGGGCAACAGTAAGAAAGCGGATTGCACGGGGCTGTAGGCAAAGCTGATCTGAAACAGCATGGGCAGCAAAAAGGGCAATGCCGCCATGCCGATCCGGCTAAGCAGATTGCTGCTCAAACCAATCCGATAGGTGCGCACCGACAGCAGGTGGCCAGGATACAAGGCGTTCTGTGTTTGCTTGCTATGCCATTTGTAGCCTAGCAAAAGGCAAATACCCGCCAGGATCAACATCCCGGATAAAGCGGGGCTCGCGATGCTGCCCGCCAGTTCAAAGCCCAACGTCAGCAGGCAGGCGCTACTAATGAACAGCAGCAAGCCTTGTAGATCCAGTTTTCCCGGCGTTTCGGTGTAGTTAGGCATCCATTTGCCGGCAAAAAACAGAGACAGCAAGGCAAAGGGCAGGTTGATCAGGAAAATCCAGTGCCAACTGGCATATTGCACCAGATAGCCGCCCACCAGCGGCCCAAGGATGGGCCCGAGCAAAGCGGGCATGACGGCATAGTTCAGTACACGCAATAACTCGGCATCGTGAAATGATTTCATCAATACCAGTCGTGCCACTGGGGTCAGCAAGGCTCCACCCATACCCTGAATCACACGGGAGACCAGCAGCATGGACAACTGCGAGGACAGGGCACACAACAGCGATCCCAGGCCAAACAAAAACATGGCGGCCATGAAGATTCGGCGTGTGCCAAAACGGTCGCTCAGGTGTGCGCTGATGGGGATGCACACCGCCACAGTCAGGACATAGCTGACGATGACAGACTGCATGTGCAGGGCGGGGGTGTTCAGGTCGCGGGCCATGCTGGGCAGTGCCGTGTTGAGCACGGTGACGTCCAGCATTTGCATGAAGATTGCCAAGGCCAACAGCGCGGGCAGCATGGTTTTTTGAAAAGGAGCAAGTGGTGCGGGGGCAGGGTGAGGCATGACAACAGGGCGCAGGGTCGGCCCGGGACCGATCCTGCGCCCGGGCCTGCAGGCCAGACTTATAAAGGATACTGGCGGGGGGTAGTCTGGACGGTAATCCAGCGCAGTTCGGTGAACTCATTGATGGCGGACTTGCTGCCAAAGCGGCCATAACCGCTGGCTTTCATACCGCCAAATGGAGCTTGGGCCTCATCATGGACGGTGGGGCCATTGATGTGGCAGATGCCACTTTGAATCTGTTTGGCAATACTCAGGCCTCGGTTCACATCCTGGGTAAATACCGCTGCCGCCAAGCCATATTCGCTATCGTTGGCCAAGCGGATTGCTTCGCTGTCCTCGCGGTAGCGGGTCATGGTGACGACCGGTCCAAAGGACTCCGTGGCATAGAGCTGCATGTCGGGGGTGACGTCATTGACGATCAGCGGATGCATCAGGGCGCCCTCGATGTTCAGGGGCAGCGGCAAGGTGGCCCCTTTGGCAACGGCGTCCTCTACCAGGGCTTTGATGCGCTGGGCAGACTGGGCACTTTCCAGATAGGCAAAGCGTGTGTCTACCTGATCGGGTGAGCCAACCGGAATGGTCTTGATCTTGGCGACCAGCTTTTCCAGAAAGGACGAGGCAATTGACTCATGCACAATCAAGCGTTCGGTTGACATGCAGATCTGGCCCTGGTTGAAGTAGGCACCAAAGGCGACGCCGGCAACGGCCTGTTCCAGATCGGCGTCTTCGCACACAATAACCGGTGCCTTGCCACCCAGTTCCAGCAGGACGGGTTTGAGGTATTTGGCGGCGGTGGCGGCGATGATCTTGCCGACTTTGGTGGAGCCGGTGAAATTGATGCGCTTGACCGCCGGGTGGGCAATGAGCTGTTCGACTACGGCAGGCGCATCTTCGGGTGCGTGGGTAATGACGTTGATCACGCCAGCTCCGACGCCCGCGTCATTGAGCACTTGTCCCAGCAGGACATGGGTGGCCGGACACTGTTCGGAGGCTTTCAGGATGACGGTGTTGCCGCAGGCCAGGGGCATGGCCATGGCACGGGTGGCCAGAATCACGGGGGCATTCCAGGGGGCGATGCTCACGACCACGCCGCAGGGGACGCGATAGGCCATGGACAGGCTGCCGGGCAGATCCGAGGGGATGATGGAGCCGTCAATTTGCGTGGTCATGGCAGCGGCCTCACGCAAGATGTTGGCCGACAAATGCACGTTGAAACCATACCAAGAGTCAGTCGAACCTGTTTCTTGACGGACCGTAGCGATGAATTCGGCCGCGCGCTCGTCCATGAGGTCCGCCGCCTTGAGCAGGCGCAGGCGGCGCTCGGTGGGGCCCAGGGCTGACCAGTGTACAAAGGCTTGCTCGGCGGCCTGTAGCGCGGCTTGCACATCCTCAGGCTGGGCGGCCGCTGCGACGGTCGCAGTTTGGCCGGTAACGGGGTTTTGACGCGTAAATGTCTGTTGACCGCTGGCCTCACGAAGCTGGCCATTGATCAGTAGTTGACTGGTGTTCATTATGTCTCCTGCAATGCTGCGGATAGATAGGCAAAGTTAAAACGAGTTGTTCAGGTCAATGCCGGATTTGCCCGGTGCCAGGATATTGTTCGGGTCCAGGGCGCGTTTGATCGCGTGTTCGACCTGGCGTTTCACCGTTCCGTATGATTGGGCGACCCGCTCCTGAAAGCGTGTATTGACCCGATATACGGCATACCCTTCTTTCTCGAACTCATCGAGCAGTTCATTAAAGCAGGCATCAGCCCGTGCTGTCTCTTCTGGATTGCTGCGATCGTAAAGCACATCGATGACATGGTGCATGTCTCGCCAGCCAACAATGAACTCACCGACGTAATCGAGCCCGTGCTTGTTCAAAATGGTCTTGGCCAGTGTTTTTTGCTTGTCGCACTCGCTGCCCCGAGCCTGGCTGACGGGCGCGAACCACATGGAGCCACCACCCCCACGCCAGTTGTACAAGCCAAACTCCTGTAAATTGGGCACGCCCGACATCAGTTCGGCGCGGTATTTGAACGGTTGTGTGTCGCCAGCCTCTTCCTGGGTTACCAGCGTGCCTTTGCCCAATTTCTTGACCGTTTCCTGAACGATTTTCCAGTTCACATCCACTTGCTCCTGTGTGCCGTACAGGGCGGCGTAGACGTTCCAGGCTCCCAGGTTCTTGTCTTTCTGGATTTGCTTCAACACGTTGTCAGGCGTGGCGCCGGGCTCGCTCAGGTAGTCGCTGCGACGGGTGTTGCAGGTAGCGGCTTCCCACAGAATATTGGCAATCACCACCGAGTTGGGGATGACCTGGGCAATACGCAAGGGGCGAATCATCTCCACGATATCGGCGATATCGGCCTCTTGCTCGAACTTGATTTCAAAGGGTTTGTAGACCGGGGGCTTGGGCATAAGCCAAAACCCCATTTTGGTGCAGATGCCGTAATTGGCCTGGGTAAACATCCCGTCCAGCGTGGGGCCGTATCCCCATTTGAAAACCTGCCAGGCCTTGTCGCCTGGAACACTGCCCATCCCGGTACGCAATACCTGGCCGTCTGCCAGTACCAGCTCCATGCCGCATTGCATCATGAAGTGTTCGCCGTACGGGGTATAGCCTACGCCACGATCCATCGTATTGCCCAGGGGGCCGGCAATGGCCGAGGGGGCGGAGAAGGACAGCATGAGAGGAATATTGTTGTCCTCCAGATAGTCGTAGAGCTGCTGATACGTGACCCCCGGTTCGACCAATGCGGTGCACAGATCTGGGTCCACATGGAGGATCTTGTTCATCTTTTTCAGATCCAGCACCACCTGTCCCCGTTGCCCGGGAGCGGCCGAGCCATAACCGAAGTTGCGCCCAGTGGAAATGGTCCAGATAGGAATCTTGTACTCGTTGCAGATCTTGACGATCTGCTGTACCTGCTCCACGGTGGTGGCCGACAGCACCGCCGAGGGCGTATGCGCCTCTTCGGAGACCGACATCATGATTTTGGTGTAGGGCTGAATCTGGGCCGACTCCAGCAGGACATTTTCCTTACCCAGCAAGGTCTGGAACTGGGTCAGCGCCTGTTGAAACTGGGACGGATCCATCCCTTTGGGTAGCACCATTTGTTTGTTGTTTTGCACGACCCCCTCCTTAAATTTCGAGCATGAACGACACGTGATGGCCGTTTACGTAGTGTGTGTTTTGAATGGCAGATTGTCTGGGCGTGGCCCCGGCCAAGGCAGCGCCCAGACTTTGGCTGTCCTGAGTGCTGAGTTGTGCGTGGTGGGCTTGCCAATGCAGACGGCCTTGGGCGCTGCGTAGCAGATCAATCACAATGGTGGCGCTGGCATCATCAACCAGCCCCAGGATTTTTTTCGGTCCTGCCTGGTCCAGCAAGGTTTGCCACTGGCGCAGAAAGGACAAATCGGTGCTGGTGTATAACACTTGGGGGGCTGACGCGGGCTGGTAAGCCTGTACGCCACTGAGAAATGCCGACGCGCATTGGCCCGGCGTCAGGATGACATGCAGGGGTGGCTCTTGCTGTACAGGGCTGGCCCAGGTGGTGACGGATGAACTCAGGCTGCCCAAGGCTGATCCTGTCAGTACCATGCCTTTGAGCACCTGGCGACGTTGAATGTTCATGCCAGGCTCCTTAGTGGCCGCTGGCGCTGGCGGGCACCTGGGCCGGGGCGGTGGACAGATACTGACCGAGCTCCTTGAGGGTGGCATCGCTGATATGGGTCTGTGGAAAGGCGGGCATGGCTCTTAGGCCGCTGCGCACAATGATGGCAAAGAACTCGGGCGGAAGCTGCCGGCCTTTCAGTTCCGGGCCGATTCCCGCCTCGTGACAGTAGATACAGGTTTTCTCGTAGGTTTTCTGCCCCAGCGTCTTTACTTGCTCGGCGGCAGCGCCGGTCGAAAAACACACGCTTCCCAGGCCAACCAATGTCAGCAGGCGAGCCGTTTTGAGAGCGTGGCGTGTGAGGCCTTGTGTTGTTGGCCTGTGGTAAGCCATATCCGTCTCCTGGTTACGATTGATTTTGATGTTTTTTGTTAGTAGGGAAGACCAACATAGTTCTCGGCAAGCAGGCGGGCGCCATGCTCGGAGTTCATCAGTTGATTAAATTCGGCCGCCTGAAGCTTGTGATCCCAATGATTCATGTCCGGGAAAGTGTGCATCATCCGGGTCATGTACCAGGAGAAACGTTCGGCACCCCAGATGCGTTTCAGACAACGATCCGAGTAGCTCTCTATTTTGTCGCGGCACTGGTTCTGGTAGAAGTCCAGCAGCGCTTCCGAGAGATACAGGACATCACTGGCCGCCAGGTTCAGGCCCTTGGCGCCGGTGGGAGGCACAATATGAGCTGCATCACCTGCCAGGAACAGGTTGTGATGGCGCATGGGTTCGGTCACGAAGCTGCGCAAAGGCGCAATGCTTTTTTCAATGCTGGGGCCGGTGACCAGGTTGGCAGAACGTTCAGGCCCCAGACGAGTACGTAGTTCGTCCCAGAAACGCTCATCGGACCAGTCTTCCACCTTGTCACTCAGGGGCACTTGAAGATAGTAGCGGCTGCGTGTTTTGGAGCGTTGGCTGCACAGCACAAAGCCGCGCTCATGCTTTACATAGATCAGTTCGTCGGAGACCGGGGGGGTATCTGCCATCAGGCCCAACCAACCAAAGGGATACACACATTCGTAGGTTTTCAGGATATCGGCCGGAATGGCGGGACGTGATACACCATGAAAGCCGTCACAGCCCACGATGAAGTCACAGTCCAGACGGTGTGCCTGCCCTTCGTGCTGATAGGTGACATAGGGATGACTGCTGTCTACCGCATGCAAGGCCACCTCTTGGGCTTCATAAACGGTGGTCGCACCGATCTTTTCACGTGCCTGCATCAGGTCGCGGGTGACTTCGGTCTGGCCATAGACCACGACATGGCGATTGACCAGTTTTTCAAAATCGACTCGAAACGAGGTGTCGCCAAACACCAGTTCACAGCCATTGTGTACCAGGCCATTTTTTTTCAGGTTGTCGGTGACGCCGGCCTGCTCCAGGGCATCGACGGTGACGCTTTCCAGCACGCCGGCCCGAATGCGGCCCAGAACGTAGTCTCCCGTTTGACGTTCAAGAATGATGTTGTCGATACCATTTCGGGACAGAATTTGTCCCAGCAGCAAACCGGACGGGCCCGCTCCGATAATAGCTACCTGAGTTCGCATTTTTTTCTCCACCAAGATGTTGCTGTGTTACTCGCTGTTTGGCGTATTGTCGTGAAAAAATCAGCAGGCAAATACATCGAATATGTACTAGCAGCTATGCGTTTTATATGCAAAAAATAGTAATGTCGTCGCATGCCTTTGCCTTTTTGAGATATTTTGTGGGCAGCTCACCGACGGGCATCGTGGGTACACTGGCCTTTTTGGCCTTACATAGACTGGTTCTCAAGGATTATTGAGCTTCGCTTATGGCACCGCTGCGTCCTTTACATTCCCGTTTTGCGGTTCGCGCACTTGCCGTGTGGGGCTTGTTAGTCGTGCTTGCCGCCTGTGCTTTGGCGGCTTGGCGATATCAATCCTTGATCAGCATCCTGGAGACCGAAAGTAATGTGCTTTACAGATTGGCCTCGCAACGGGCCGATCAGCATGATGCCCATCTGACGGCCTTGTCTGCGGTTGCCAACGCCACGGAGGATACGCGGCACACCTTGTTTCTTGAGGTGGCCGCGACAATCGCGCATTTTTACCCGCGTATCGAGGATATACAACTGGTTCCGCTGGCGGTGGACAAAGAGCCAGTCGGGCTTGGCGTGTTGTCACCCGAGGTGGCCGCCTTGCTGCGTGAGTCGGTGTTGGCGTCGGCGGGACAAATGGTCCTGATGGCGGATCCACAACACCCCGGCTTTTATTTATTGGCCAAGCGAAGTCCGAATACCGCCGATGCGCGCTATGGTTTGATGCTGCGGATTGATGCCAGCAAATTGTTGGCCGAAGCCAACCATTTCTGGTCGACGCCGGGGGTGTTTTTGCGCTTGTCCCTGCCGGATGGCGATCGATTGGTGGATCTTCCCGTGTCAGACGCAGAGGTCCGGTTTTCCAAAGTGCTGGCCAGCCGCTCACAACCCTTGATGCTTGCGACGGGAATGGCGCTGGGGCCTGGGGATTTTTTCCCTTTGCTTGACACGACGTTGGTGTTGTTGTTGCTGAGTGCGGTTTATCTGGTGGCTTTGGCCGCCTGGCGTCAGCGTTGGCGTACCCGCATGGCGCTTGAGCAGGCGCGATTAAGCGCCTTGGAGTCTCGCCTGGCACACGCATCGCGCGTCAATGCGTTGGGGGAGATGGCTAGCGGGCTGGCGCATGAATTGACACAGCCTTTGACCGCTATATTGGCGCAGGCGCAAGCGAGTCGACGGATTTTGGCTCAGGCAAGCAAGACGCCTTTGATGCCAGTGCTTGATGAAACGGTTGCACAAGCCAAGCGGGCATCAGCCATTTTGGAGCGGTTTCGCAACTGGTCGCGGCCACAGGCGCTGTGTGTCGTCCCGTTTGATATTCGCGACGCCCTGCTCAATGTGCGCGCTCTATTGGCATCACAGGCTGCCATAAGCCAGACAAGGCTGACGTTCGAGATGCCTCCTGATCCAGTCCTTGTCGAAGCGGATCCCGTTGAAATAGAACAGGTTGTTTTCAATCTTGTGCGTAACGGCCTGGATGCGGTTGCCCGTCAAGAGGCCGGCTACGTGACGGTAGGCCTTAAAAAAACTGAGGCACAACTGATTGTTGATGTCTGTGACAACGGCCCTGGCGTGTTGCCTGAGCTCAAGGACAGCTTGTTTACGCCTTTTACGACCAGTCGGCCTGATGGGACGGGACTTGGTTTGGCATTAAGCCAACGCTTGATAGAGCGTGCTCATGGTGAGGTGTTTCTACTCGATGGTGCGCCCGAGACGACGTTCCGGATTATTCTGCCGCTCAAGCGCGAACCTATGGAGTCTGCTGGGTGATGTATCCCGTTTACTTGCTTGACGATGACGCGGCGGTACGTCGTGCCTTGAGTTTGCTTCTGTCTACCGTCGATATTCCTGTGATTGAGTTTAAGGATCCTCAGGCATTTCTGGCTCAGGTGTCCAGGCTTTCACCCGGTTGCCTGATTCTTGATATCCGTATGCCGGTCGTCTCGGGCTTGAAGTTGCAGGAGCAATTGCGCGATCGCGGTATTGATTGGCCGACGATTGTGATCTCCGGGCATGGCGATATCGAAGCCTGTCGTCGTGCTTTCCGAAATGGTGCGGTGGATTTTTTGTCCAAACCGATTGACGAGCAGGATCTGATCGACGCCATACAAAAAGGACAGGACGTACTTGATCGCCATTTGCGGGAACAGGCACAGCAAGCGGAAACTCTGCACTTGTTGGCGTCGTTGACTCCGCGTGAGCGTCAGATACTGGAATTGGTGGCCCAAGGCTTTACGACCCGGCAGATTGCGGACGCTCTTGGTCTTTCACCTCGCACCGTTGATGCCCACCGTGTTTCTATTGGTGCCAAGTTGGGCACGACATCCCAGGCGGAACTTACCCGTCTATGGCTTGAAAGCAACGGGACGAAGTGAGAGTGAAAAAGACTCGCTCGGTATAACTACGTAGATGGGTGCGAGGACTACGAATATTTTCCAGATTTCGGGAGCAGTAAGCTGTGCTTGTTCGTTCTTAACCTGGAAAGGAAATCACATGATTCGTACATTGTCTGTCGCCGCCTTCTTGTTTGCGCCTATCGTGGCTTCTGCCGCAGTGTCCCTACCCAGTGCGCCTTACTTGCCGCTGGAATTGGCTGCCCAGGCCGCTCAGGTTGCGCTGAAAACGTGTGCCGCCCAAGGCCATAACGTCAGCGTGGCTGTGGTGGCACGTGATGGGGCTACCAAAGTGTTGCTTAAAGCCGATAACTCGGGCCCGCATACTGTCAGCAGTGCGCAAGGCAAAGCCTTCACCTCGGCAGCCATGGGCCGTAGTACAGCAGGTCTGGCCGAATTTATTGCCAGCAAACCGGCCAATAACGGTTTGCGAGATATGGATGCGCGCATGGTTATTCAGGGAGGTGGGCTACCCATCAAGTTTGATCAGGCACTGGTGGCTGGTATTGGTGTAGGTGGTGCCCCCTCTGGGGATATTGATGCCACCTGCGCGGCCGAGGGCATCAAGGCGATTGGCGCTACTGAATAAGCTGTTCAGGCGAGTACCCGTGTCTTTAAGGTGTTTTTGACATCGTCAAAGAGATCCGGCTGCGGGTACACTTTTTTTCTTCCCAAGTCCAAGTGCCGCTCCCCCCTCTAAGGGGGCGAACGGCAAAATGCGTGTTCTTTCAGAAGGTGTTGTTTCAGAAGTAAGCGTGCTGTTTTTGCCCCATAAAGGGAGAATCAAAAACGGTGTAGGCTTCCGGCTTAAGGAGGTCAAACCATTGATTTTATTAATTGTTTTTTGGGTTTCAATGGTTGTAGATTAGCTGGTGCCGATGAAAGGAATTGAACCCTCGACCTTCTCATTACGAATGAGCTGCTCTACCGACTGAGCTACATCGGCTAACCTAAGACAATAAGTATATCCTGTTTTTTTCGGGTTTGTAAATTCTTCGCTCGCATTGAGGGCTTGGCATGCTATGTTGAGCGTTTTCAGCCTGTTAAGGGGACGATGATGCTGGGGATCAAGATCAGTTTGGTGGTAGCGGCTTTCTTGCCTTGGTTGGCAGCGATTTGTGCTAAAGCCGGTGCGGCGGGTTTTACGAATCATGAGCCTCGTCCGTGGCTGGCCAGTTTATCAGGCTGGCGTTCTCGGGCTAATGCGGCGCAGGCCAATGCCTTTGAAGCTCTGCCATTCTTTTATGCGGCGGTGTTGCTGGCCTTGTGGTCGGGGGCGGATGCCTTGCGCGTGCAAAACCTGATGATTGCCTGGATTGCGCTGCGCGTGTTGTATTTGTTGATGTACATAATGGACAAAGCCAGCTTGCGTTCGCTGGTGTGGTTCCTGGCTGTGGCGGTCAATATCTGGATTTTGTTTTTGCCGGTGGTCGTGGTGTAAATCTGCTGCCCTACGTAAAGGGGCTGGTTCCACCTGAGAAGGTGGAACCAGCCCTTTTTTGTGTGTCCAGATATCACGCCCTATCACTTGATCAACAGGCTGGACCAGCGTATGCCTTGAACGGCGTGCCTGGAAGTTAGTTGCTGTGATTATCCTGTTCTTCAGCTTCAACGCGGGCGCTGATAGCCGAGGGGAACAGATCCCAGCAGGCAATGAACATGGCGGCGATCAACGGGCCAATCACAAAGCCGTTCAGGCCGAAAATCGACAAACCGCCCAGGGTGGAGATCAGGATCACGTAGTCTGGGATCTTGGTGTCTTTACCCACCAATAAGGGGCGCAGCAGGTTATCGACCAGGCCAATGACCAATATACCGAAGGCCGTCAGGATAATGCCGGGGACGTAGTGGCCCGAGACAAAGAAATAGATGGCAACGGGAGCCCAGATCAGCGAGGCACCCACAGCGGGCAACAAGGACAGGACGGCCATCAGCACCCCCCAGAACAAGGCGCCCTGAATGCCCAGGAACCAGAACATGATCCCGCCCAGCGCACCTTGAGTGGCCGCCACGGCAATATTGCCTTTGACGGTGGCACGCACCACGGTGGTGAATTTACGAAACAGGTGGGTTTTCTGGTTCTCGCTCAAGGGAATCAGTTGGCGGTAGTGACGGCCCAGTTCCACGCCATCACGCAGCAGGAAGAACAACATGTACAGCATGATGCCCAGGCTGACCAGGAACTGGAAGGTGTTCTGGCCTACGTTCAGGGCTTGTTTGGTCAGGAACTGGCCACCTTGTACGGCAAACTGGGAAAACTTCTCTTGCAGGGAGGCGGTGTCATGCAGGCCGAAACGGGCGGCAAAGTCATGCACGCTTGGGGGCAGGGCATTGAGGATCTTCTGCAAATATGCACCGGGGTTCAACTGGCCGCTATTCATCAACTCGTACAGAGAGGCGATTTGTTGAACCAATGACATGGAGATCAGGATGACCGGAATAATGACGATCAACACAATGACCAGCAAACTGATCAGGGCAGACAGTGAACGCCGGCCTTTTGTTTTGGCCAGCAGCTTGCGTTGCAAAGGCGTAAACAAAATGGCCAGAACGGCACCCCAGAAGATGGCGCCGTAAAAGGGAAGAAGTATCCAGATAAAGGCAGCGGAGACAGCGGCCAGTAAAAGCAAAAAAGTACGAAATTGTAAATTTGGCCGGGTGGACATGGAGTTTTTCCATTAGCGTGAATTTGAGCCGATTGTAAGGGGGAATCCTGACGGTTGGCGTGAATCTTGGTATCTGTTTGCAGGGTTTTCGTCAGCCTTGAAACAAAGGCTCTTTCATATCAGAAGGGCTGCAACGGCTGCTTTAGGTGCGAAGCATCAGGTGGAGCATGTCTGCTTGCGGGCAGCGGCGTGGCCTTGGTGGAACCGGGGCTTTCTGGCTTACCGCTCCGTTTGACGGGCCAGGTTCAAGTAATAGCTGCTGCGCCAGACGTGTTGGCTGCTGCGTTCAAACCAGCGCAGGGTGTCCGTGATACGTAGGGTGCGAGAGGCGTCGTCATGGCCTTGTGGGGCGGTCAGAAGCTGAACGCGAGTGGCGCTCAAGCGTTCTGTCAGGGTATGGGCTTTGGCTTGTATTTGCTCGAGCCAATCGGCAGGGGCTTGTCCGTGCAGGCTTTCCTGGGCCAGGGTATTGAGTTCGGTGGCCAAGGTTTGGGCCTGTTGGTAACGACTGTCCTGCAGATCGGTGTCAGGAGGATTGTGCAGGCGGCTGCGTAGGCGATGCATGTGATCAATGGTGTGCAAGAGCGCGCTGATGCGGGAGGCAACGGCAGGATCATCGGCTGCGCTGGGGATGCGCAGTACAAATTCGTAGGCTTGATCCAGCACGCTTTCGATTTGTTGTAAGTCGGCGGTAGCGGTGTCGGGACGGCTCATGTTCAGGTTGTGCTGATACAGATTCAGGAGGCGCTGCGCCAGCTCCTCCAGGGTGCGTTGTGCGGTTTCCAGGGCCAGGGCCGGCACTTGCAGCAAGCTGTCGTCCAGGTGGTGTTGGGGGCGGGCAGCGCGATCTGGCACCAGACGTTGTACCCAACGGGCAAACTGCTGGGTAAAGGGCAGGCACAAGGCAGCACCCAGGCCGATGAACAAGCTGTGGAATGCGGCCAAGCCCAGTGCGCCGGGTGGAATGTTGATATAGGAGCCGGTGGCGTACATGGCTTTCAGAAACACAGGAAGGATCAGTAGCCCCAAGAGACCGGCAAGGACGTTGAACAGGATGTAGGCGATGGCCGTGCGCTTGGCGTAGATAGTGCCACCGATGGCGACCAGGATGCCGGTCAGGGTGGTACCGATGGAGGCACCCACGACAACGGCGGCGGCCTGATCAAAGCTGACAGCTCCGGCATCCAGGGCGGTCAAGGTCATGGCAATGGCAGCCGTTGACGATTGCAGCACGGCGGTCAGGGCCAGGCCGGTCAACATGATCAGAAAATGAGCGCCGTAGCCTTCCGTAGGCAGATGAGCCAGGCTGAAACTGGCTGCCAGTCCTTGCATGCCGTCTTGCAACATGCTCAGTCCCAGAAACAGGGTGCCAAAACCTGCCAGCGCACGGCCAAGTTCTTTGTAGCGACCGGGGGCCAGCAGTTTGAGCAGAGCACCCAAACCAAGGAGTGGCAGGGTATAAAACCCCAGGTCTACTTTTAGCCCCAGGCCGGAGACGATCCAGCCGGTCGCTGTATTACCCAGGCTGGCACCGATGACCACACCAATGGCTTGTGTAAACGAAATCAGTCCCGCACTGACAAAGCCGATCAGCGTGACGGTCGTGGCGGTAGAGGATTGGGCCAGGGCCGTAATCAGTGCGCCTGAAGCAAAGGCCTTGATCGGTCTGCCGGTAAAGGCCAGCAGAATCTGCTTGAGAGAGCCGCCTGCAAACGCCACCAGTCCTTCGGACAGCAGCATCATGCCAATCAGGAAAAGACCAAGTCCCCCTAAAAAGGGGAAGAGAGTATCAAGCATATAAAGGCGCGAACAGCGAAATAATCGGCAGGTCTGAACAAGAACTGCTGGGGCTGACAGTGGAATGGTGCATTATCGCTAGTTCTCGCGTGTCCAGGACTCATTTATTTGTGCGCTTCACGAGAAACCTTACCGTGAGGGATTTGTAAAGGTACCGACATGCACTACGATCGCAGTCGCTTGCAGTGATCAGCACAACTGTATCTGATGTGTCGCCGTGATCTCGCTGTCCAGGCTTCTTGGGGGCTCAAGCGGCTTTTTCAGGGCGGTGGACGTAGAAAAGCCCAGCTACTTGCGTAGCTGGGCTTTGATATTTTTGGCTCCCCGACCAGGGCTCGAACCTGGGACCTGCGGATTAACAGTCCGTCGCTCTACCGACTGAGCTATCGGGGACCAGCAAAGAAAAAAATTATAGAGTAAGACTATCGGAATCGTCAAGAGGTATTTTATAAGAAATGTATTTTCATAGGCGAAAAACTGGATGTGGATTTGGCAATAGGCGTAAATCCTGATTTTTTCCCTGGGAACATACCGTCTGGTCAAGAAGGTTTGCCGTCCTGGTTTGTAGCAAATGGTTGCAGGCCGGTTGTTTATTGGCTCTACGTCCGTTTTGCCTGTTTTTTGCTGAATTCTCTATGGGTGAAAAACTAGGGAAAATGCGTATGAAACCCAGAAAATACGCTGCCTCCAGTTTGTTGACATCAATATTGTTTATGTCTGAAATATAAATGCTTGCAGTATATGTGCTTCAACTATAAATGCCCTTTCTTTCCATTTCAGGGCTGATCTGTTGAGCCGCTTTGCTTCAAGAAACAGGAGGGGTGCGGGAACTTGATGCGGGGAAATCAACTTTTCAGGCACAGGGGCCCAGCACTGGATCAAGAGCCGGACAAAACAAGAAATCCGGCATTCAGACGTTTACAGAGAACAGAGAACATGAAAAAAACTATCTTGGCAGCCTTGTTGATGCCTGTGTTGGCGGCTCCCGCCTATGCTGCATCGAACGTGACTTTGTACGGTGTGGTGGATACTGGCCTGGGGTATGAGCGGTGGAAAGGGAGCGACCTGAATGGCGGCGAAGTCAAACAAAGCCGTTTTGGTCTGTATGACCAGGGTTGGATGGGGAATCGCTGGGGTCTGAAGGGCAGCGAGGATTTGGGTGGCGGCCTGAAAGCCAACTTTGTGCTGGAAAGCGGCTTTGACTTGAGCACTGGCAATATGCGTCAAGGCCGCTTGTTTGGACGTCAAGCGACGATTGGCTTGAGTGGGGATTCCTGGGGGCGTGTGGATCTGGGCCGTCAAACCACCGTCACTTCCTTGTACGTTGCCGGTGTGGCCAGTCCCTTTGGTGGTAACGGCTACCAGTATGGTGTCGGTGCCGCATTTAACGCCGCCAATACGGTTCGTTATGACAATATGCTTGCCTACCAAAGTCCCGAGTTCTCCGGCTTCCAGTTCGGCGCTGGCTATTCGTTCAATACCAATGGTACTCAAAAGTGGGATCGCAGCGGTTTAACGGGCAATGCCATCAACAGCGACGAGGCGAATGTCAAAGCCTTTAGCGTCGCCATGCGCTATAGCGATGGTCCGTTGAAGGCGGCCTTGAGTTTTGATCAGGCCCGTTATGGTTCGGCCCGTGAGCAAGGCGGCAATCTGGTTGCGGCTGATAGTGGCACTGTCAGCGCCTGGAGCCTGGCGGCCAGCTACCAATTCAGCTTTGCCACGGTGCATGCTGCCTTTGGTCAAAGCCGTAATGGTTATATCGGTGGCTCGCTGCAAACTGAACAGTTTGGTCCCGGCCTGCATAAAGACCTGAAGGTCAACTCCTACGCGCTGGGTGTGACCGTACCGACCGGCAAGGCTGGTTCGGTTTTGGCTTCCTGGACGATGGCTGATCCACGTTCCACGCCGCGCAGTACCGATGATGCCAAGACTCAGCATGTGTTCAGTGCAGGCTACTTGTACAACCTGTCCAAGCGCACCAATCTGTACGCCATTGGCTCTTATGCACGCAACATCGGCTACTACAACGACTTGAAGAGCACAGTTGCCACGGTGGGTATGACGCACCGTTTCTGATCTTTCTGACTGATTCTGCCAGTCCTGGGGCGACGTAGTGCGTTAGCAGCGGCGGCATCGTTCCGGGCAGGAGCTAGGTCAGGGGAAAAGAGCCACAGCGGGGCTGCACTAACATGTGGTCCCGCTGTCTTTTTTTGGCTAAGGGGTTTTGTTTGTCCAAATGTTAATGGCGCCGTTTGTGCGTGGAGGGGAGATGCGTTTTGCACGGACAAAAAAAATCAGCCCAAAGCATATGCCATGGGCTGATTTCAACGGTTTTCTTGGCTCCCCGACCAGGGCTCGAACCTGGGACCTGCGGATTAACAGTCCGTCGCTCTACCGACTGAGCTATCGGGGACCAGAGAAAAAGAATATAGCATGTATTTTGCAAAGTGTGCAAATTTTCATGGGAGAGACTTAAAAGTTCTTGGGTTTTTGAGCTGCATTCAGGAGTGAGTAGCCTAAGTCCTTGTCTTTATTGAGTGAGTCCGTTTCACACCCGTTCAACTGTGGCGCATGGTTATGGGGAGGGCGACGTACTATATTGCGCCATTGCCGACCCTGTCGGCAGGGTCAGCATGGCCGACGTCGAAGGCAAAGAGTAGAATCGATAGCTTATTGTCCTTACTGACTCTTTTTTCGCCTGGGCCAGCAGCCAATGCGCTGACAATGTTGCCCTGCAAAGTGATCAATCCCCATGCAAGCTAGTCAAAGCCCCGGTGCGCAACGCAGTTCCTTTTTAATTGGGCTGGCGCTGTCGGGGGGCGGCTCTATTCTTTTCTCGGCCAAGGCGGTCGTTGCCAAGCTGACCTACCAATACGATGTCAACGCCTTGACTGTTATTGGTTTCCGAATGCTTTTGTCGCTGCCTTTCTTTTTGGCCATCGCGCTATGGCAGGTAAAGAAGGTACGTCAGGGCAAGTTGGCGGCGCTGACCGGACGTCAGAAGCTGGAGCTGGTGGTATTGGGTTTTCTGGGCTATTACCTGGCCAGTTTGCTGGACTTCATTGGTCTTGAATATATTTCGGCAGGACTGGAACGCTTGATTCTGTTTTTGTCCCCCACTTTTGTGCTGATGTTCTCCGCCGTTTTTCTGAAACGACGGATTTTGCCTAAGCAATGGCTGGCTCTGGCGCTGGCTTATCTGGGGGTAGGGCTGGTTTTTATACAAGACTTGAGCCTGACGGGGGATGATGTATTGCTGGGCGCGCTTTGTGTGCTGGGCTCGGCCATTTCCTATGCCATTTACTTGATTGGCTCCGGCGAGTTGCTCAAAGCGATTGGCTCTACACGGCTGGTAGCCTATGCCATGTCTTTCTCGGCGGTCTATACCCTGATCCATTTTTTTGCCGTGCTTGGCTGGCAGGGTTTGGTACAGCCCGCCCCTGTTTATGGTCTGTCCATGATCCACGCGGTTTGTAATACGGTCTTGCCCACCTTCATGACGATGTGGGCCGTGGAGCGTATTGGCGCACCCATGAGTGCGCAAATGGGATTGATTGGCCCGGTCTCGGTCTTGTTTCTGGCGAACTGGTTTCTGGGGGAACCGATTACGCTCATGCAATTGCTGGGGACGGCCTTTGTACTTAGCGGCGCGATGGTCTTGAGCCGCCGCTAAGTCCGAGCACAGGCTGGCTTACTTGCCGTTGTTGGCCAGCCGTTTTTCGATTTCGTCGCGGTGTACGTCGTAGGTGGTAAAGCCGGCCAGGTTTTCAGGCATATTCAGCTTGTCCCGGTGGATCAGCGTCTGGCGAATATCATCCAGGCCACTGCGCCAGTGTTCACGCATGGTCATGCGGCCAAACTGATAATCCTTGTAATGTTGCTCGTAGGGCTGGTTGCGATAAATCAGGTGCACCACGTTGTAGCGTTTGTTGCTGGCCAGCTCTTCGGCCAGACGGCAAGGCAGCAGGTCTTTGCGTTGATCTTCGGGGATCAGGGCAAGCAGCTCCGACAAGATATGGCGCATGTACTGCGAATGGCGCATGTCTTCGGTCACCATACGTGTACGGCTGGAGTAGCGGATCTCGTTCAGACGGTCACTGACTTCGCCCATATTATTGGGCACCGGGCCACGCGCACTCCACAAGTCCACTTGAAACACCAGGGTGTCCCGGCGAGGGGACTGATCCAGCACATAAGACAGCGGCGTGTTGGACACCAGGCCACCGTCCCAGTAATACTGACCATCAATTTCCACAGGGGCGAACGCTGGGGGCAGGGCGCCCGAGGCCATGAAGTGTTCGGCCCGTAATGTGGTGCGATGGTTGTCAAAGTACACAAAGTTGCCCGTGCCCACGTTGACCGCGCCTACCGAGATGCGCTGGCGTTTGTCGTTAATGCGATCAAAGTCGCACAAACGCTCCAGCGTGTCTTTCAGCGCGCTGGTGTCGTAATAGCTGGCCCCTTCGGGAACGCCCGGTGTGGCTTGCATGGGTGGGGGGAAGCGGGGGCGGAAAAAGCCGCGCTGCCCCAAGACCAGGGCGTTGCTGGCATTGAAGGCGCTGATGGCCTCGCGCATGACATCGTTAATGCCAAAGAGGGCGCGCTCCAGGCAGGCCGGGCCTGACCAACCAAAGTAGGGTTCGCAAATGGTGTTCCAGAATTCCCGCAGGCGTTCTACCTGTCGTTCGGGGGGATTGCCTGCAATAATCGCGGTGTTCAAGGCTCCAATAGAGATGCCGGACAAGCAATCAGGCTCGATACCTGCTTCCAGCAAACCTTCATACACGCCGGCTTGGTAGGCCCCCAACGCCCCACCGCCTTGCAGTACCAGGGCTACGGTTTCGTAGGGTGGCAAATAAGAGGGGCGGGCAAAAGCGGGAACATCTTGCGCTTGTGGCGTAGGAACAGTATTCATGGCATCACTCGGTTCAAGAGGTGGGCAGGAGAACAGGACTTATGATCCCTTCTGTTTATGCTGCACTGCAGCAAGGATACCATTGCTGCGAGTCTTAACCCTTTCAAGAATGCAAACTTGCGTCAATTTTCCGATGTGCTTGAACCAGAGTCCGGGCTGTGCAGATGTTCCGCAAAGGCGCTTAACACCTGGCTGCGGTAGCGTTCCTTGTGCAGCACCAGCGACAAGCGGCGCTTTAAATCCAGAAAGGGGGTATTCAGGATGCGTAGTCGCTGATTGGCAACCGCATCCAGGGTGGCCGCTTGTGGCAGGCAGGCCAGACCCAGCCCGGCGATGACGGCCTGCTTGATCGCCTCCACCTGGCCCAGCTCCATTAGCACATGTCCACTGGGCAGCACATTCAGGGCTTGTTCAGTCAGCGCGCGGGAGGCCGAGCCACGTTCGCGCATGATCCAACTCATGCCCGCAAAGTCCTTTTTTTCCAACGTGGCTTGGGTGACCAGCGGATGATCGGGGGCGGCGCAGACCACCAGCGCATCGTCGCGCCAGATCCAGGTTTCCAGTTGCGGATGGTTGACCGGGCCTTCCACGCAAGCAATATCGCAACTGTGCTCCAGCAACTGGTTGATGATGTTGGCCGTGTTGTCCACCGACACATGCAGGGACACGCGCGGGTGCTGGCGTACAAACGGCCCCACCAAGTCCCCGATCAGGTAATTGCCAACCGTATTGCTGGCTCCGATACGGATTTCGCCACGTAGCTCGCGTTCGTCCTGCTGGCTTTGCATCTCCCGCAGACGCTCCAGAATTTCGCGCGCGTGCGGCAGTAATTGTTTGCCACGGCTGGTCAGCAGCATGCGCCCTGGCGTGCGTTCAAACAAGGGGCAATCCAGTTGCTTTTCCAGTTCGGCCAAAGCCATGCTGGCGGCAGGTTGGGACAAGTGAATGTTGGCTGCACACGCGCGCACCGTGCCTAAAGTGGCAATACCGACAAACACTTCTAGTTGTCTGATGCTGATCGCATTCATAATAAATAAAATTGATACTTACGATAAGTAATAATGAATTTTTTAATACCGGGGGTCAACCTAAAATTACTTTTATTTATTACATACTTGGAATGACGAGATGAGCAGTGTGACCGACTTACCAGCCGCAAGCACCGCCCTGAAGGCGTCGGGCAAATCGGGTTTTTCTTTGAAGCCGTCGCGTTGGTGGGGGTTTTTATTGGCGGTGGCCGTGGGTGTTGCCGCCATGGGCCTGGGAAAATTGTGGCCGTTGATTGGTGGCCCTGTTTTTGCGATTGTCCTGGGGATGGTACTGCGTAACAGCATGGGTGTGGCTCCAGTGTTTCAGCCTGGTTTGCGCTTTTCGTCCAAAGTGCTGTTGCAGTGGTCGATTATTGGTCTGGGTTTTGGTTTGAGCCTGCCGCAAGTGATGCGCACCGGCATGGATTCACTGGCTGTAACCCTGGTGACGCTGACGGTGGCGTTCGTGACGGCATTGCTGCTGGGCCGGGCCTTGGGCATTCCTTCCAAGCTGCGCACCCTGATCGGGGTAGGGACGGCGATTTGCGGTGGCTCGGCGATTGCGGCGGTCACGCCGATTCTCAAGCCCGAAGAGCATGAAACTGCACTGGCAATTTCCACCATTTTTATCTTCAATATTGTGGCGGTGCTGATTTTTCCCCTGGCCGGTCACATGATGAACATGTCGGACGCCGGTTTTGGGGTATGGGCGGGAACCGCCATCAACGATACGTCCTCGGTGGTGGCGGCCGGGTATAGCTACAGCCGTCAGGCTGGTGACCACGCCACTATCGTGAAATTGACGCGTGCCACCTTGATTATTCCTATCTGCCTGATTCTGGCTGGCCTGGAAATGTGGCGTTCGCGTCAGGCGGGTCGGGATTTTGACCTGATGCGGGTGTTTCCTTGGTTCATTGTCTGGTTCATGGTGGCCTCGGCCATGCGTTCGCTGGGTTGGGTGCCGGTGGAGTGGTTGGAGCCGCTGCGGTTTCTGGCCGAGTTCCTGATGGTGCTGGCCCTGGCTGCGATTGGTTTGTGCTCGGACTTAAGGGTAATGGCTCGAGCTGGTGCGCGGCCTGCCTTGCTGGGGCTGGGAGTCTGGGTTGCGGTTGCTGTCAGCAGTTTGCTGGTACAACGCTGGCTAGGCGTTTGGTAAGACGAGACAGTAAAAAGCCCCTGGCTGTGGAGCGACTCTCCTACAGCCAGGGGCTTTTCTATGTACTGCTTAGTGCGTTTACACGAACCAGGAGGCTGGGCTGCGGTTCAGTGCCACACCCATGATATAGGCAAAGATGGCAATCGCGACCAGCGCGGCTACGCCTCGGCTAAAGGGGGTTTTACCGCGTTTGATGGCATAGCTGCCTACCACGATATAAACCACCAGCAGCACAATTTTGGTGATGAGCCAGGGTTGGTTGGCCGCTGCGCCGAGCATGCCGGCCAGTGCCAGACCACAGACCAGCAAGACTGTATCGATCACATGCGGGGCAATGCGCACAAAGCGATTTTGCAGACAGGATGAGCCGCTTACCGACCAGAAGGCTCGAATAATAAAAAACAAGATGCTCAGCCCGGCGGCTGTCATGTGCAAGTGTTTGATGGCCATGTAAGTCATGCCTGTTACTTCCTTCTGAAGTTCGGGTTGCAGAAAAAGGCAGTATACGCAGGCTGGGGCTTAAACGTGTTTTTGTGTCGGTGCTTGTTCCTGTTCAGGCGTAAAAGACCCGACGTATTCAGAGTTGATTGACGGGCATTTTCAGATAGACCTGACCATTGCTTTCTGGTTCGGGAAAGTGGCCTGCCCGGATATTGACCTGGATGGAAGGCAGAATCAGGCGCGGCATGCTCAGGGTTTGATCGCGTGCTGTGCGGCGCTGGCAAAATTGTTCCTGGCTGATGCCGTCGTGTACATGGATGTTGCTGTCTTTTTGTTCTTGAACGGTGCACTGGAACTGAGGTTCTCGTCCTTCAGGCGGATAGTCGTGGCACATGAACAAGACGGTGTCTGCGGGCAAGGCCAGCAGGCGCTGGATGGATTCATACAGTTGGCTGGCGCTGCCACCCGGAAAGTCGCAACGGGCTGTGCCGACATCGGGCAAGAACAAGGTGTCGCCTACAAAAACGCCCAGCCCTTGCACGTGATAGGCCATATCGGCCGGCGTGTGGCCGGGCACGTGCAGGGCTTGCACCTGAATGGCACCGATCTGGAAATGCTCCTGATCCTTGAACAGCGCATCAAAAGGCGTGCCGTTGGCCTGAATTTCGGCCTCTATATTAAAGATGCGGCTGAACGTGGATTGCACGTGCTTGATGTGTTCACCAATGGCGATTTTGCCGCCCACTTGTTCTTGCAACCAGACCGCAGCGGACAGATGGTCGGCATGGGCGTGAGTTTCCAGAATCCATTGCACGTCCAGTTGATGCTGGCGCACAAAGTCCACGACCTTTTGAGCCGAGACAGTGCTGCTGCGGCCAGAGGCGGCGTCATAGTCCAGCACCGAGTCGATGATGGCGCATTCGCGTTGGCCTGAGGCATAGACCACGTAGGTGAACGTGGAGGTGTCAGTGTGAAAGAAGCTGGCGACCTGGGCTTGGAACATATCAGACCTCTTGTTGCTTATAAAATATGAAAAGATATTATATAATAATATATATTGTATTTTTGTAGAACGACATGGATCAAACAGAAACGGAAGCACTACGACAAGTAGCAGGCCGAGCCAGCAGCTTGCTGGGCAGCCTAGCCAACCCCGACCGCCTGATGATTCTCTGCACTTTGGTGCAGGGTGAATGCAATGTGGGAGAGTTGGCGCAGCGCAGCGGCATTGCTCAGCCTACTTTATCGCAGCAATTAACGGTTTTGCGGCGTGAAGAGCTGATTGCCAGCCGCAAAGAAGGCAAATACGTCTATTACCGCCTGGAAAACCCGGCGGTGCTGGCCGTTATGCAGACTTTATATGGAATCTTTTGCGCCCCAGGAGGCACTGATGATCACAATTGACTGGGCTTCGTTTACACCGTGGAGCGCCTTGTTGGGAGGCGCTTTGGTGGGTTTGGCAGCATCTATTCTGGTGCTGTTCAATGGCCGGGTGTTTGGTATATCCGGCTTGCTGTCGGGCACCTGGAGCGGGGAGTCGGGGGACAAGGGCTGGCGCTGGATGGCTTTGTTGGGTTTGGCGGCGGCACCCTGGCTGTATCGCATGGTCGGGGAAAGCGTACCAGCCGTACAGCCGCAGCCCTGGATGTGGGTGGTCGTGGCCGGTTTGCTGGTGGGTTTTGGTACCCGTCTGGGTTCAGGTTGCACCAGCGGGCATGGTGTGTGCGGTTTGTCGCGCCTGTCGCCTCGTTCTTTGGTGGCGACGCTCGCTTTCATGGCCAGCGGTTTTTTGACCGTGTTTGTGCTGCGCCATTTGTTCTAAGGAGTCCGCATGCAGTATTTCATCGCTTTAATTTCCGGCCTGATTTTTGGCTTGGGCTTGTTGATTTCCGGCTTGGCCAATCCTGGCAAGGTGCTGGCGTTTCTGGATCTGGCCGGGGCCTGGGACCCGTCCTTGGCTTTGGTAATGGTGGCGGCCATTGCGGTGGCGATTGTGCCCTTCACCCTGGCGCGTCGTCGCCCTTGTGCTTTTGTGACTGGCCAGCCCATGAATCTGCCTAAGCAACGTCAAATAGACCGTCCTTTGATATTGGGGGCTTTGATTTTTGGTGCAGGCTGGGGCGTGGCCGGCTTTTGCCCTGGGCCGGCCATTGTGCTGGCCGCCTCGGGCGCACCTTTGGCCGTGCTGTTTCTGGTCGCGATGCTGGTCGGAATGTGGGCGGCAGGGCGGGTGCGTGGCTAAGCACCACGCCATAGGGCCTTAGCCCAGATGAGTACTGGGAGCCGGGACTTGATCCGGCTCCATATTCACCAAACCTTGCAAGATGCCGCAATGCTCCAGGCCACCAGCCTGTCCGCAGCGATGGCGCAATTCAATCAGTTGTTTTTGCAGGTGTTCCAGTTCCGCAATGCGCACGGCTACATGCTCGATGTGCTCATCCAGCAAATCGTTGACCGGGGCGCAGTCTTGCGCCGGGCCGTCCATAAATGCCAACAGGCCGCGAATTTCCTCGTGTGTCATATCCAGGCTGCGGCAGTTGCGAATAAAACGTAGCCGTTCCAGGTGAATAGTGCGATAGAGGCGGTAGTTGCCCTCGCTGCGTTCCGGTTCGGGCAGCAGCCCGACCTTCTCGTAATAGCGGATGGTTTCCGTGTTGCAGTGGCTTTTTTCAGCCAGCTCGCCAATTTTCATTGCGTTGCCTCCAATAGGCTTGACCTTGTAGTTACTTTAGGCTTTCTACTGGTCCCATGCAAGCAGCGAGGAATTGCTATGACATCAGTGAACAATACTTCCAAGCCTAGTGTGGGGCAGTGCGCAACATCGGCCTGCCAGACTGGGCATTCCCATGACCATGCGGCGGGCGATCATAGCCACAAGCATAGCCATGATCACGATCACAGCCATACAGAACAAACAGCGCACGCTCATGAAGGGGCATGCTGCTCGGCGCCTGCCATTGGCCCATCGGTAGCTTTGGCCACCAGTACCTCCACGCGTCTGGTCGTGCATATTGCCGACATGGATTGCCCGGCGGAAGAAAACATGATCCGCTCCGGCCTGAAAAAGCTGGATCAGGTGCAGAACCTGGGCTTTGACCTGATGCAGCGCGTCTTGACCGTGGACCACGTGGATGGTGCTCGCGATAAAGTGCTGGGTGCCTTGCGTGGCCTGGGTTTTGAGCCTCGCATGGCCGATGAAGAGCCTGTGAAGCAGGTATCGCCCAAGCAGGGCCTGATTCGTATTGCCGGTGCCGTGGTATTGGCTTTGGCTGCCGAGATCAGCCATTGGCTGGCGGCCCCCGAATGGCTGGTAATTGTTCTGGCTGTGGCTGCGATTCTGTCCGGTGGTGTGCAGGTCTACAAGAAAGGCTGGATTGCGCTGCGTAATGGTCAGCTCAACATTAATGCCTTGATGAGTATTGCCGTCACGGGGGCGGTGATCCTGGCCCAATGGCCTGAAGCCGCCATGGTGATGTCCCTGTTCAGCCTGGCTGAGTGGATCGAAGCTCGTTCCCTGGACCGTGCCCGCAATGCGGTGGATAGTCTGCTCAAGCTGGTGCCGGATGAGGTTCTGGTCAGTGCCGACGGCAAGGACTGGCAACGTGTACCCGCCAATCAGGTTCAGGCTGGCTGGCAAGTGCGTGTCGCCCCCGGCGAGCGTTTCGGCCTGGACGGTAACGTCCTGCAAGGTCAAAGCACGGTTAATCAGGCCCCCATTACGGGCGAAAGCGCCCCCGTGGATAAAGAGCCCGGTGACGAGGTTTTTGCTGGCACCATTAATGGCATGGGCGAGCTGGTCTATCAAGTCCAGGCTGCTCATGATGAAACCTTGCTGGCTCGCATCACGCGCTCGGTTCAGGAGGCGCAGGCTAATAAGGCCCCGATTCAGCGTTTTGTGGATCAGTTCTCCCGTATTTACACCCCGCTGGTGGTGGCGGCGGCAGCCTTGATGGCCGTGGCCTTGCCTCTGATCTGGGGCGTGAGCTGGTCGGAGTCCGTGTATCGTGCTTTGGTTCTGCTGGTAATTGCGTGCCCTTGCGCACTGGTGATTTCCACCCCGGTGGCCGTGGTCAGTGCCCTGGCCAGTGCGGCACGTGCCGGTATCTTGATTAAAGGTGGTGTGTATCTGGAACGGGCTCGTCAATTGCGTTATCTGGCGGTGGACAAGACCGGTACTCTGACCTTGGGCGAGCCGTCCTTGAGCGAATACGGCAGTTTGCGTCAAAGTCTGTCGGATAGCGACGTGCTGGACATGGCTGTAGCTCTGGCCGAGCGTTCGGATCACCCCGCCTCGCAAGCAATTGCACGTGGTCGTGTGGCATCGGGCCTGCTAAGCCTGGATCAATTCGAAGCCTTGGCGGGCAATGGCGTGCAGGCAGAGGGTTCGACGGGCCAATTGCGTCTGGGCAAGCGTAGCTGGGTGCTGGGTCAGAACCAGGCGGAGTCCAGCCAGGCCGAGCAGCAAGCCGTAGAGAGCGGTGCCACCATGGTGTATCTGGGTGACGAGCAAGGTCTGCTTGCCTGGTTCGCCATGATGGATACCCTGCGTCCTACCACCACTCAAGCGATCCGCGACCTGCAAGCGCAGGGTGTGCAAGTGGAGGTGCTCTCGGGCGACCACGAGCAAGCCGTACGCCATGTCGCTCAGCAAGCCGGCATCAAGGATTTCCGAGGGGGGTTGCTGCCACAAGACAAGCTGGATCGTATCGAGGAAAAACTGGGGAATGGTCTGGTGGCGATGGTGGGCGATGGCATCAATGATGCGCCTGCCTTGGCCCGTGCGGATGTGGGTATCGCCATGGGGGCTTTGGGTTCGGATATTGCGATCGAGACTGCTGATGTGGCCTTGATGGACGATGACCTGGGCAAGATTGCCTTGCTGATGCGTCAGTCCCGAGCCTTGCACGCCGTTCTGTGGCAGAACATCAGCCTGGCCTTGGGTATCAAGGCAGTATTTCTTGTGATGGCTCTGACCGGACAGGCCACCATGTGGATGGCGGTGTTTGCCGACGTGGGCGCCAGCTTGCTGGTGGTGTTGAACAGCTTGCGTCTGTTGCGCGCCCGCCATCCTTAAATTCCGTGTGTATGGCAATCAAACTCCACCTCGTTTAGGTGGAGTTTTTTTATGCTTCATTCTTATGTTGCATCAAATAAGGCCATCACTAACGTGAAGTTGATTTGACACACAGTAGTATCATTAAAGCTTCATTTGAGTTTGGGCCCCGCTTGTTTCTCATCTGTGTCGAGCAGGCTGGGCATGACAAGGACGCACGATGATTGCACTGCTGGAAGCGGGTCGAGCCGGGCTCCTGGGGCGAAAACATTGGCTAAATAACCTGTTGGCTGGTTTGGTGGTGGGGGTGGTGGCCTTGCCGCTGGCCATGGCCTTTGCCATTGCATCCGGAGTCAAGCCCGAGCAGGGTTTGTATACCGCCATTATTGCCGGTTTGGCGGTTTCTTTATTTGGTGGCAGCCGGGTTCAGATTGCCGGGCCGACGGGCGCGTTCATTGTTATCTTGTCCGGGGTGGTCGCCCAGCATGGCGTGGCCGGCCTGCAAATTGCCACCTTGATGGCTGGGGTCATTTTGCTGTTGCTGGGCCTGTTGCGCCTGGGGGCAGTCATCCGCTTTATTCCCGATCCGGTCATTGTGGGTTTTACCGCCGGTATTGGGGTGATTATCTGGGTGGGCCAGTGGCGGGACTTTTTTGGCCTTCCCGTCGTAGAAGGCCAGCACTTTCACGAGAAGCTCTGGTTCTTGCTGCAGAACCTGCCTTCCCTGGATTGGGCCACCACGCTGCTGGGGATGTTGTCGCTAGCCATCCTGATTATTGTGCCCAAGATTCCAAGCCTGGCGCGTTTGCCTGGCCCTTTGGTGGCCTTGGTAGTCATCACGCTTATCCAGGCGATTTTCCGGTTTGAGTCCGTGGCCACGATTGGCTCCAGCTTTGGGGCCTTGCCCAGCGGCTTGCCGTCTTTCCAATGGCCAGACATTACCCTGACCCGTATCGTGGAGTTGATCGGGCCTGCTTTTGCCATTGCCATGCTGGGCGCGATCGAGTCCTTGCTGTCCGCCGTGGTGGCCGATTCCATGACAGGTTCACGTCACGACTCCAATCAGGAATTGGTGGGCCAAGGGATTGCCAACGTGCTCTCGCCCTTGTTTGGCGGGATTGCGGCGACCGGGGCCATTGCTCGTACCGCTACCAATATTCGTAATGGTGGCGACAGCCCCATTGCCGGTGTGGTGCATGTCATTTTCCTGGTGCTGGTTTTGTTGTTGCTGGCCCCGCTGGCGGCCTATATTCCGTTGACTGTGCTGGCGGCGATTCTGTTCATGGTGGCCTGGAATATGAGTCAGGCCAAGTTGGTGCTCCGTTTGCAGCGTCGCATGCCCCCGGCTGACTTGTTCATTTTGTGGGTGACGTTTGCGCTGACGGTATTTGCGGATCTGGTCGTGGCCGTCAATATCGGGGTGGTGTTGGCCATGCTGTATGTGCTCAAGCGTACCTCGGATGGGGTGCAGGTGCGGGCGCTGGAAGGCCGCCGTCTACAGCGGGCACTGGATTTGTCTTTCAGCCAGGCGCTGCGCCAGGATATCTCGGTGCTTACCCTGGAAGGGCCATACTTTTTTGCCAGTGTGGAAGCGGTGAATCGTTCCTTGCTGACGGTGCCCGAGCCGGTTCGGGCCGTGGTTTTGCGCCTGAATTACGTACCTTTTGTGGATGCGACGGCCATGCAGGCCTTGGAAACTGTCTTGGCGGAGCTGGAGCGGCGCAATGTCATGGTGGCGCTGTGCGAGGCGAACGAGAAAGTGAATCGCAAGCTGATTCGCATGGGCCTGTTCAAGCAGATTCACGCTTGTCGTGTGTTTGATAGTTTGCAGAACGCGTGGGAAAGCGTTAGTGAGACGCTGGATTATCGGGTTGCTGAGGAAGCGGCAAAAGAAGTGACCTTGTCGTCTGACAGTGGTGTGGCTGCGCGAGCCGATTAGGTATGGTCAGATGTACGAGGAGAGCCTTATAGGCATCGTCTCTCGTGCTGCTAGATGAACGACACCCCAGTTATTGGGGTGTTGTTCATTACAGAAGCGGCAGAAGGGCTGATTTTTAGCTATACCTTTTCGGAGCCCCATGTGTTGGTCAAGACAACAAAGTCAGGGTGTGGAAAAGGGGTGCCAGTTTTATTTTGCAGGCGTATTCAGCGCAGTACGAAAGCCCACATGCTGGGTAGACAGGGTGGTTTCCTGTGGCTGTCGTGAGGCTGGGCGATAGCGTACGCAGAAGTTGGCTGCGCATAGAAACGAGCCGCCCTTGATGACGCCCGTTGCCGGGTTTCCTTTGGTGTCCGTTATTGCCGTAAGAAGTGGCTTGGGCGTCAGGGGGCGATGCTGGGGCTGCCATGCACTGCGCGTCCATTCCCAGACATTGCCGACCGAATCCCACAGGCCATCGTTATTGGCTGGGAAGCAGCCCACGGGGGCGGTGCCTTCGTAGCCATCACGCAGCAGGTTTTGGGCGGGGAAGTTACCTTGCCAGGTGTTGGCCATCAAGCGGCCACGCACTTCAGGCGTATTGCCCCAAGGGTAGGTGGCGCCTTCCAGCCCGCCGCGCGCTGCAAACTCCCATTGTTCTTCGGTAGGCAGATCGCGCCCTAGCCAGCGGGCGTAGGCCAGTGCATCCTCGTAGGCGATATGGACGACCGGATGATTGTCCCGGCCATTCAGGTTGGTGTCGGGGCCACCGGGATGGCGCCAGTTGGCACCCGGCACCCATACCCACCAGTTGTAATTGCCGGGAGGGGCAGGTTGATCGTGCCCTTCGTGGTGATCGTGATCATGCGTTGCTGCCGGTGGCGTGAAGACGGCGGATCCGGGCTGACGATACTGTTCGGGAACCTGAACATGCGGCGGAAATTCCGGCACCCGTTCAGCCTGGGTGATATAGCCTGTGGCCGCCACAAATTGCGCGAATTGGGCATTGGTGACTTCGTGCTGATCGATCTGAAAGGCCTGGACCTCCACGGGGTGTACCGGCTTTTCTTCTGGATAGCCTTCGTCGGACCCCATCAGAAAGCGCCCGCCAGCAATGGCGACTAAACCGGCCTGATTGGCAACCCCTTGTTTGGCTGGGCCGAAGCCTGCTGGTATGCCGCTATACGCCTGGCAGTCGTGGGCCGGAACCGGAGGAAGGGGGGTATCGGAGCCTTCTGCCGCTGTGGGCAGCGGGGCTGCTGTCAGCAGCCCGCATACCGTCAGCAATGCCTTGGCTCGGGGGAGCTTAAAGGACTTCATCCAGATCCTTGTAGTAGTTCAGGCTGTTGCTGTAGCCAGGGCGCGAAGCCAGACCTTCAAAGTCTTCCACACCGTTGCGCTTGGCATAGTGCTCGTACTCGGCAATCAGCTCTTTCAGCTTCTCAGGATGTTTCTCGGACAGGTCATTGAGCTCGGCGCGGTCTTCGACCACATTGAACAATTCCCAGCGGTCTTTCCCCCACGGTGCATTGGCGTAAACGATTTTCCAGTCACCCACGCGCATGGCGCGGCGGCCATTCAGCTCCCAGCCTTGGCGGAAGGTTTCATGGACCTGATCGCTGCGACCTGTCAGCACATCCACCATGGAGTTACCTTGCATAGGGATGACCTGGCGGCCACGGTACTCGCTCTTGGGTTGTTCGATCTGGGCCAAGGCCAGAATGGTGGGGGCGATGTCAGTGACGTGGGCCGGAGCGCGCACAAATTCGCCCTGACGCTTGCCACCGGGTACGCGCATGATGCTGGGCACCGAGATACCGCCTTCATACATAAAGGCTTTGTACAGATTAAAGGGTGTGGAGCCAACTTGGGCCCAGCCTGGGCCGTATTCCACAAAGGAGCCGGGACGGCCCGTGTTTTCGTAACTGTTATCGCGATGCTTGTGGGCCCAGGCGCGGGTTTCACCTTCATCCAGCACGGTATTGCCGTCGGCACCGTTGTCAGACATGAAGATGACGACGGTGTTGTCGTACTGGCCGCTTTGTTTCAGGTGCTCGATCACGCGGCCGATTTGTGCGTCCATGGATTCCACCATGGCGGCGTAGACAGCCATACGCTTGCTTTCGACACGTTGTTGTTCAGGGCTCAGCTCTTTCCAGCGTGGCCAGGCAGGATTGCCCACATAGCCTTGCATATCCTGGGGCACCAGACCCAGCTTTTTCATGCGTTCCAGACGCTCTTCACGCAGTACGTCATAGCCTGCGTCGTAACGGCCTTCATATTTACGTATGTACTCTTCGGGCGCGTGCAAAGGCCAATGCGGCGCGGTAAAGGCCAGGTAGGCGAAGAAAGGCTGGTCCTTGCGCGTGTCTGCGTCTATGTAGGACATCAGGCGCGAGGCAAAAAACTCGCTGGAGTAGAAGTCCTTGGGCAACTGCACTTCTTTGCCGTTCTCACGGTACAGGGCGACTGGTGCTTTATTGGCATCAAATGTGATGATGCCGCTTTGGTCAAAGTGGCTGGCGCCACCGTGCATCAAGGCGTAGGACTGGTCAAAGCCGCGATTGGGTGGGGAGACCTCTTCTGTCACGCCTAAATGCCATTTGCCTGTCATATAGGTGCGGTAGCCATGGTCTTGCAGGATCAAGGGAAAGGGCAGGGCACGGTCGCTCAGAAAGCCTTCGTAGCCCGGCAGGGCGCGTTGCTGGGGTGTCATCAGTTCAGCCATGCCACCAAAGCCGACCTGGTGGTTGTCCGCGCCGGACATCAGCATGGCGCGGGTCGGGGAGCAGAAGGGGGAGGCGTAAAAGTCGGTCAAGGCTACGCCGTCTTTGACCAGGGCGTCCAGGTTAGGGGTGGCAATCTCTCCGCCAAACGCGCCAATGTCTGAATATCCCAGATCATCGGCCACGATCAGCAAAATATTGGGGCGTTTTGTCTCTGTGGCTGCGTGGCTGCTTAGCGTGCAGGCGGCCAAAGCCAGGCCCAGCAAGTTGCGCAGTAAATAGCTAGTTTTAGTGCGTCGCATTTTCTTGTGTCTCAATCTAGTTATGTTTGTAGTGACCTTCGTCGTCTGCAGGCCTCCGATGCAAGTCGTAGAGGTGTTTCTACATAAAGCCGTGGACGCGAGTGCCATAGGGCGTATTGATGGGTTTTTGTACGTAAAACCATCGGGTAACGGATGTGTAATTGGACACGAAGCCGCTTGGGGATTTCCAAGACTAAAAAGGTTTTCTTGAATACCTAAAAAGTATGGTGGCTAATATAAATGTTGAAAATCAAGGAGCTAGGTTTGGGTGCCGTGCACGCTGTGGTTTTCCCTGATAGAGCCACAAAACCTTCTGAATGGAGTGTGTTCATTTGCCGCTACCAAGTTTGGGGAACGCATCAAGCGGTCAGCCAGAAAAATACCCCCATGCTGGGCCTTCGGCTTGCGTCCTACCTCGCGGCCTGCATGCCGCCCGGATTTGTCTGGCGCACAGCAGTCCGCAATGGATTGCTGTGTGTCCCGGCTCATCCCCAAGGGGGCGTTTCTTGCCGGGGGCGCCAAGTTTTGGGGCGGCCAGGTGGTAAAAAAACACCCCAAAGGTTGGATCTGTCTCCAACTTTTGGGGTGCCGCTACTAACTAAGTAAGGGGGGGCGTGAAAAGGATGAAAATTAACGAACCAGCTTGAACTCGTCGTCACCCATGAAGGCGTAGCGCAAGGCGTCGATCAGGGCCAGGAAGTAAGCCAGCGGGGCCCAGATGGCAAACAGCACCAAAAACAGCAAGCCCATGCCGATCTGGCCCAGGTAAAAGCGGTGTACACCCAGCCAGCCCAGGAAAATCGCCAACACAATCGCAATCTTGCGGTGGCTGTTGGGTTTGGACATTTCATCTTTCTTGTTCTTGGAAATCCAGATGACCAGCGGGATGGTAATGAGCAAGGCAATCAAGGCCTTGCCCCAGTGAACCGTCAGGTAATGCTGGACTTCGCGCATCAAGTGGACGAAGTCATCAAACAGAAACCCCAGGTAGGAGGAGAGGTAGCGGATGATGGCCTCGCCAAAGGTCAGGCCCAACATGACAATCAGGAAGATGGCAATGCCCAGAATGATTTTTTGCAGCATGGTGTTTCCGTCAAAAAAAACAGCAAGTTCAATAAGTGCGTGCCTGACGCACGGCTTGTTCCCAACTGAGCATCAGGTTTTGGGCTTCATCACGTGACATGGCAGGCTCGAAAGTCCGGTCGCATTGCCACAAAGCCGCAATTTCCGGCAAGCCTGAATACAGACCGCTGCCCAGGCCCGCCAGATAGGCGGCGCCCAGGGCGGTCGTCTCAATAGTAACGGGACGCACGACGGGCAGGCCTAATAAGTCTGCCTGAAATTGCATCAGAAGATTATTGGCGCAGGCTCCGCCATCAACCCGTAGCTCGTGCAAGGCCGGGCCGCCATTGGCCTGTACATCCCGATTCATGGCCTGCAGCACGGCGGCGCTTTGGTAGGCGATGCTGTCCAGTGCTGCACGGGCAATGTGGGCCATGGTGGAAGCGCGTGTCAGGCCGGTAATGGTGCCGCGGGCCTGGGCATCCCAATAGGGGGCCCCCAGGCCGGTGAAGGCGGGAACCAGTCGCACGCCTTGTGCATCCGGCACGCTGCGGGCCAGTTCTTCAACTTGGGCGCTGTGTTCCAGAGCGCCCAGCCCGTCGCGTAGCCATTGGACGACTGCGCCGCCAATGAAAACGCTGCCTTCCAGTGCGTAGGCAGGGGTGTCGCCATGATGGGCCGCGCTGGTTGCGATCAGGCCGTTATGAGATTGGGGGACTTGCGAGCCACAGTGCATTAACAGGAAGCAGCCCGTGCCGTACGTATTCTTGGCCATGCCAGGTGTGGTGCAGGCCTGCCCGAACAGGGCGCTTTGTTGGTCTCCCGCCACACCGCAAATAGGAATGGGGCTGCCTAAAACCTCGGGGCTGCAACAGCCAAACTCAGAGGCGGAGCTTTGTACCTGGGGCAGCACGCTGGCCGGGATGTTGAACAGGGCCAACAGTTCCTCGTCCCATTGCTGGCGATGAATGTTGTAGAGCAGGGTGCGCGAGGCATTGCTGACATCCGTGGCATGGACGTTGCCGCCGCTTAAATGCCAGATCAGCCAGCTATCAATCGTGCCGAAAGCCAGTTCACCGCGTTGGGCCCGCTCACGGGCACCGGGGATGGAGTCCAGCAGCCAGCGCAGCTTGGAGGCCGAAAAGTAGGCATCAATAGGCAGGCCGGTTTTGCTGCTAATGGTGGCCTCGTGCCCCTGTTCGCGTAACTGGGCGCAGAAGTCTTCGGCGCGTCTGTCTTGCCAGACGATGGCCTTGTGTAGGGCTTGTCCGCTTTGCCGGTCCCAGAGCACCGTGGTTTCGCGTTGATTGGTAATGCCAATCGCATGAATGTCCTGGGGGCGCAGACCGGCCTGCTCAATCGCCTGTCGGGCTGTGCTGAACTGCGTATCCAGAATGTCCTGGGGGTCGTGTTCCACCCAGTCCGTGCGCGGATAATACTGCTGGGTTTCCTGCTGTGCCTTGGCCAGAATGCGGCCATCTGCCGCCACAACAAGGCTGCGCGAGCTGGAGGTTCCCTGATCAAGAGCAAGTATGAATGTCATGCGAAAGAGGTCGTAAAAGCGGAGCAGACCACAGTGTACCGGCTCCCTGGTACCTGTGTCTGGCAGCAGGTGTCACGTTGATGAGGGGGCAAACAAGTTTCACTGGACGGTAAGAGTTCAGGGGCTAAAATCAGGGTAAATCCCGAGCCAGCCAGCCGTTTTTCGGGTGTCTGCCAATTTCAGGTCCAAAGCTTATCTTATGACTACATTAAGTTCCCCCTTGTTAACCGATAGAACCCAGATGCTGGGCGCCTTGGCGCGTGCCACGCAGGTGGATATGGTCGTGGTGGGGGGAGGGGCAACCGGCTTGGGTGTGGCCCTGGATGCGGCCCTGCGCGGCTTGAGCGTGGTGGTGTTGGAAGCCCAGGATTTTGCCAAGGGAACGTCCTCACGGGCGACCAAGCTGGTACACGGTGGGGTGCGTTATCTGGCCCAGGGAAATGTCAGCCTGGTGCGCGAGGCTTTGCGCGAACGCATGCATTTGCTGAGCAATGCGCCGCATCTGGCGCAGCGCCTGCCTTTTGTCATGCCCAGCTACAAGTGCTGGGAAACCCCGTTCTATGGGGTGGGCCTGATGGCCTATGACGGTTTGGCGGGGCGCGAGGGGCTGGGTCATACCCAATTTTTGAGTGCTTCCAAGATCCGGCAGCTTTTGCCCGGTGCGCGGCAAAGTGGTTTGAAAGGTGGTGTGAAGTATTGGGATGGCCAGTTTGACGATGCTCGTCTGGCCTTGGCGCTGGCCCGTACGGCGGCTTTGAATGGTGCTTTGCTGGTTAATTATTGCCCGGTGGTGGAAGTAGTGCATCACGAAGGCAAGGTGTCCGGGGTGCGTTGCCAGGACGCGGAAAGTGGTCAAACCTATGAGATCCAAAGCAAGTGCGTGGTCAATGCCACAGGGGTGTGGGTCGATCAACTCAGACAACTGGATGCACAGGAAGCTGGACGTGAAGTGCGCCCTCTGGTTTCGCCCAGCCAGGGTGTGCACTTGGTGGTGGATCAGGAGTTCTTGCCGGGTGAACACGCTTTGCTGGTGCCACGTACCAAGGATGGTCGGGTGTTGTTTGCCGTGCCCTGGTTGGGCAAGCTGATTCTGGGAACAACCGACACTCCCCGGGACGATATTCCCTTGGAACCACGTCCCTTGGCTCAGGAGGTGGATTTCATCCTGAAAGAGTCCGCCAACTATCTGCAAAAAGCCCCAAGTGTGCAGGATGTGCGCAGTATTTGGGTAGGTTTGCGACCTTTGGTACGTCCGACTGCCGAGCAGGCTGCGGGGCAGACGCAATCCATTAGCCGGGAGCACAGCATTACGGTGAGCACCAGTGGCTTGCTGACGGTAACCGGAGGCAAGTGGACAACCTATCGAGCCATGGCCGAGGACGTGTTGGAACGTTGCCAGCAGTCCGGTTTGCTGGGGCCTTTGCCTGCTTGCCGGACTCAGGAGCAACGTTTGGTAGGAGCGTCTTATGTAGGCGACCGGCGCTCTTTGGGGCGTACCGCTGGCTTGGATGCCTATGGAAGTGAGGCTGATTGGGTGCAGACCTTACCCGGTGCTGACCAAGAGCTGGCTCCAGGCCTGAGTGTTGCCATGGTGCGTTTTGCCTGTCGCTTTGAATATGCTCGTACGGTGGAAGACATGCTGGCTCGTCGTTCGCGGCTCTTGTTTCTGGATGCGCGCCTGGCACAATCACTGGCCCCGGCGGTGGCGGCGATCATGCAAGAGGAAACGGGGCGTTCGCCCGAGTTGGGGGCGTTTCTGGAGCTGGCTGAGCAATACGCGACCGTGCCTACGTGCTAAACGCATACTTATTGCAGCCGGGCCTTGTGAACGCGCTGGCCCGGTGCGGTTTACTCCCTGTGCGGGCTTGCCGCTGAATCAATCAAAGAATGTGCGAGCCGTTTCAAAGCGTTTGGCGAAATAGGGATTATCCAAAGAGTCAATTCGTACACGTCCACCGCTGGAGGGCGCGTTGATGAACTGTTGCTTACCTATATAGATACCGACATGCGAGTTGGGCGCGCCCAGTGTATTAAAAAACACCAGATCACCTGGGCGTAGTTGTGAGCGGCTGACGCGACGGGCTGCGTTGGCCTGATCGCTGGTACGGCGCGGAACAACTGAGCTGGATTCCTGACTGAACACATAATGCACCAACCCGCTGCAATCAAAGCCGGTGGACGGCTCGCGTCCGCCATAGCGGTACGGCGTATCCAGCAAGCTCAAGGCGGATAGGACTACAGCGGAGCGTCGTTGCTCATCAAGCTCAACGGTATGAGTCGCGGCGGGGCGCGAAGCCGGAGTGTGCGCGCAGGCAGCCAGAAGCAGTGTCAGGCACAGGGCAAGCAGACGTTGCGTAAAAGCAGCAGGAATCATAGGCTGTTACAAAACGGATGTGGGGTTGGGAGCACAAACGCCTAGCAGAAGAATATCCGATATTTCGTCGATTTTCAGGCAGAGCCTGAGCGAGATCGATGAAGTATCAATGAAATAATGATCAATTCATGCAACAAAACATATTTTTGAAACAGGCGTTTTGACTTTTGTCATGTTACATCTAGTTTATATCTACAACATTAAGTGAGCATCTGATAATATTCTGCTGTGTCTTGATACGTTTATTGCATAAATCCGACGTTTTCCATGTTTTTAGAGTATTCATGGACAGTTTGTGTCGGGAGCGTTGATAATGTAAAAATTGTATTCGAGCAATATATTGCAAGGCATGATACATATTTATGTAACTTTACGTGTTTTAAATGTGTTTTGTTACAAAAACTAGCTGATTAACAGTTTTACAAGGATGGCTGACATGCCCGTATCGGAAAATTCGCTGCTGAATGATATTCAGGAAGTCAATTTGTCGTACTTGTTACTTGCGCAACGCTTGCTGCGGGAGAACTTCTCGGCAGGTATGTTCCGTTTGGGCTTTGACTCTGATGTGGCAGAGACCTTGCTGCGTCTGTCGCCTGCTCAATTGGTCAAACTGGCCAGCTCCAGTTCGTTGATTTGCGGTTTCCGTTTCAACGATTACGACCTGCTTTCCACCTTGACGCAGGATGTGCTCGGAGGGGTATTGCAGCAGGCTCACTCCACCATTCTTCTGTCCCAACGCGCGACGGCAGAGCAAGCCGGTTGAACCGGCTGCGAACTTATTAGATCAAGAACTATGGCTATAAAAAGCGTCGCCAAAGAAGCCCAGGAAATTGGGCTGGCTTCCGACATGATTGAACTGGGGGCGCGCTTGCAGGTTCTGCAAGCAGAAACATCACTAAGTTATGACCGACTGGCTCGTTTGTACCGTGAAGTCAAAGGCTGCTCACCGCCTAAAGGCATGCTCCCTTTTTCGGTTGATTGGTTCATGACCTGGCTGCCCAATATTCACTCCAGCCTTTTCTTCAGCATTTACCAGTTCATGACCGTCCATACGCCGTGCGACAAAAGCCGTGCCTTGGTCGAAGCCTATCGCCTGTACCTGGAGCAGGCCTCGGCCGGGCGCTTGGATATGGAGCCAGATGAAGAGCCGGTGTTGAGTTTTACCCGTGCCTGGATGCTGTTGCGCTTTTTTGATAGCGGCTTGTTGCAACTGTCCCAGTGCGAACGCTGCAAAGGGGGGTTTGTGGCCCATGCACATGATCCTGAAGCGGGTTTTATCTGTGCCATTTGCCGTCCCCCTCCACGCGCCGGCAAGACGCGTGCCAGCAAGGCTCGCAGCAGTTCTAAGTCTCCTGCCAGTAAAAGCCGAAAATCAGAGCCTGTCAGGCAGTCGCGATCCAAGGCACCAGGGCACGTCAATGTCCAGGTAGACATGCCCGTTTAGCAAGAGCTTTTGTCGTCAGTATGCAGCAAAGCCGGATAGATGCTGGTTTTTGATGTGGATCTGATAAGAATCTGAACGTGTCAAGGCAACTGGAAGCGTTGATCTAGGCTGGAAAAAGGCCATTAACGCGTCGTTTTAGCCCTGTTGCTTGCCGCCATCATTAGCAGCGTGTATTTGAAGAAGGCGTATCCGTGCTTATCATCCTTGGATATATCATTGTTTTCGTTTCCGTTTTCGGGAGCTTTGTGGGGCTGGGTGGGCATTTGGGTGCGCTTTACCAGCCTTTTGAGTTATTGCTGATCGGTGGCGCGGCCCTTGGGGCCTATTTTGCGTCCAATAGCGGTAAATCCATCAAACTGCTGGCCAGATCCCTGCCGACCGCTTTTCGGAGCAGCCCCTACAACAAGCAGTTGTATATGCAGTTGATGGGCATGTTGTCGGTGCTGCTGAACAAGGCGCGCCGTGATGGCATGATGTCCATTGAGGCCGATATCGAAAACCCTGAGCAAAGTTCTATCTTTGCGGATTATCCCAATGTGGTGAAGGATCCGGTGCTGATGAACTTTGTGTCCGACTACCTGCGTTTGATGATCAGCGGCAATATGAGCTCGTTTGAAATTGAGACGCTGATGGATCAGGACATTGAAACCCACCAGCATGAACTCAATGTGCCTGCACGTGCCTTGCGAGAAGTGGCTGACGCCTTGCCGGCTTTCGGGATTGTTGCAGCGGTGCTGGGGGTGGTCAAAGCCCTGGCCTCGGTGGACCAGCCGCCCGCCGTGTTGGCCGACCTGATTTCCAAGGCCATGGTGGGAACCTTTCTGGGTATTTTGATGGCCTACGGTTTTGTCGCGCCGCTGGCGGCCACGATCGAACGCCGCACTTCGGATTCGGTCAAGGTTCTGGAATGTATCAAGGTGACCTTGCTGGCCAACTTGAACGGTTATCCACCCCAACTGGCCGTGGAGTTTGGCCGTAAAGTGTTGTTCTCTTCCGATCGCCCCTCGTTCCAGGAGCTGGAGGAGCATGTGCGTCAGGCCCGTTCGGGTGCTGGCCGCAAAGCCTAAGCGGATACGTTTATGAGTAATCATACGGATCGCGTGGTTATCCGTCGCAAGAAGATGGCCCATGCCGAGCATCATGGCGGTAGCTGGAAAATTGCGTATGCCGACTTCATGACGGCGATGATGGCTTTTTTTCTGGTGATGTGGATTCTTTCTCTGGTTCCCAAGCAAGACTTGAAGGAAATCGCCGATTACTTTCGCATGCCCTTGATGGATGCGGTCTCGGGGGGCTATCAGGCTGATTACTCGCGCAGTGTCATCCCTGGTGGCCAGCCCAGCCTGGTTCCTAATCCTCATCCCGGTGTCAGCTCCAATCAGGCCGCCGATGATCGTCAGGACGTCGAGCGTCTGGAGGATTTGAAATCGGCACTGGAAGAGCTCATTCGTATTGATCCCGTTCTCAAGGAGTTCCGCCCGCAGTTGCTGCTGGACATGACCCAGGACGGTTTGCGTATTCAGATCATTGATCGTCAAAGCCGTCCCATGTTCTCTACGGGCAGTGCGCAGGTGCAACTTTACATGCGGGCCATTTTGCGTTCGCTCAGTGCTCCCTTGAACGAAATGCCTAACCGTATCCTGATTTCCGGTCACACTGACTCGCTGCAATATGCCAGTGGCGAGCGTTTGTACAGTAACTGGGAGCTGTCTGCCGACCGTGCCAATGCCGCTCGACAGGAACTGGTGGCCGGTGGCCTGGCCGAGGACAAGGTCAAGCAGGTTGTAGGTTTGGCCGATAGTGTAAGTCTGGTTAAAGATAACCCGGCTGCCGCCGTAAATCGACGTATCAGCCTGCTCGTGCTCAATAGCCGAGCGGAACGACGCATGGATGAGCAGGCCGCAAGCGGGTCGCAAGAGTTTGATTTGCGCGAAGCCATGCAGGAGACCGAGGGGCCAATCAGTATTCATATTCCCGGTCTGCCTGAAATGCCTTCTGCCTTGCCAATGGCGCCTTAGGGCCTGCTGGCAGCCCGACGGTCGACGTGATTGGGCTGTGCTTTTTGTTTTGTTGTTCTAAGCCATAACCAGGAAGGAAGTGTTCATGAGCTCCGGCGTAGATCTGAGTCAGTTTTACGAAACCTTTTTCGATGAAGCCGATGAGTTGCTGGCGGACATGGAACGCTTGCTGCTGGAGTTGGATCTGGACGAGCCTGACCGCGATCAGCTCAATGCCATCTTTCGGGCCGCGCACTCGATCAAGGGGGGCGCAGGCACGTTTGGTTGTTTCGGTCAGTTGGCTGAAACCACCCACTTACTCGAAAATCTGCTCGATCTGGTCCGTAATGGCGAGATGCAATTACGCAAGGACATGATTGACCTCTTTCTGGAAACCAAGGACGTGCTAACCGGACAAGTCAATGCCTACCGCGAGGAACAGGAGCCTGACGAGCAAGCCTACACCCGCATCTGTGCGCAACTGAGGCAATTGGCCCTGGAACAAAAGGGCATTCTGGCAACGGACACGAAAGGAACTGAAGCGATTCTGCAAGCCGAAGCAGAACCCGAGCCGGAACCGGTTGCCAATACGGATGGCCTGCCACTGTGGGTGTCGATGGGGCCGGTGTCGGATAAAGATGCCGAGGCGCTGCAACAAGAAATGGAGTTGATGGGCACGATCGTTCATCAAACCCATGAAGGTGATCGCCTGGATATCTGGGTGGAAACCACCGGTTCGGCTGACGATATTCTGGCCGTGTGCTGCTTTATTCTGAACGCTGATCAAGTGTCGGTAAAACCGGCTGCGGCCCCTGGGCAAGCTGCAGCGCCAGCATCTGTCGCCGCTTCTGCTCCTGCCGCCACAGTGGCTGCCGAGCCTGCTGCCCCCGCCGTCGCACCGACCACTCCAGCCCCCGCTCCTGTTGCCGCCGAGTCTGAAAAAACCGAAACGCCTGCTCCTGCTGCTGCCCCTAAAGCGGCAGACAAACCCGCCAAGGCCGCCGCTCCCAAAGAGTCCGGCACCATTCGTGTCGGCGTGGAAAAAGTCGACCAGATCATCAACCTGGTAGGCGAGTTGGTCATTACCCAGGCCATGCTGGTGCAAACGGCCTCAACGCTGGATCCTGTTGTGCATGATCGCTTGCTGAACGGTATCGAGCAACTGGAGCGCAATGCGCGCGACTTGCAAGAGTCCGTGATGTCTATTCGCATGATGCCGATGGACTACGTGTTCAGCCGCTTCCCGCGTGTGGTGCGTGAAAGCGCCGCGCGTATGAACAAGAAAATTCGCCTGGTTACCAAAGGGCAGGCCACCGAGCTGGACAAGAGCCTGATCGAACGCATCATTGATCCGCTCACTCACCTGGTGCGCAACAGTATCGACCACGGCATTGAAATGCCCGAGGATCGTCTGGCTGCGGGCAAGGAAGAAGAGGGCGTGCTGACCTTGTCGGCCCAGCATCAGGGTGGTCACATCATTATTGAAGTGGTGGATGATGGTGCTGGTCTGAACCGCGAACGTATTTTGAAAAAAGCCATGTCCTCGGGTTTGCCGGTGACCGAGACCATGCCGGACGATGAGGTCTGGCAACTGATCTTTGCACCGGGCTTTTCGACGGCCGAGAAGGTTACGGAAATTTCCGGGCGTGGTGTGGGTATGGACGTGGTGCGACGCAATATTCAAAGCATGGGTGGTCACGTGCAACTGTACTCGCGAGCGGGTATGGGCACCACCACCCGCATTGTCCTGCCTCTGACTCTGGCGATTCTGGATGGTATGTCGGTGCAGGTAGGCAATGAGGTCTTTATCTTGCCGTTGGCGCACGTGACCGAATCCATGCAGCCCACCGAAGAGCAGTTGCGCCGTGTGTCCGATACCGATCACGTGATGTTTGTCCGTGGCGAGTATCTGCCCCTGATTTCCCTGCGGGACATTTTCTCGGTTGAAGAGGCCGAGAAGGATGTGACCCGTGCGATTGCCGTTATCTTGCAGGCTGAAGACATGCGCTTTGCCTTGCTGGTCGATCACCTGATTGGCCAGCATCAAGTCGTGGTCAAGAACCTGGAAGCCAACTACCGAAAAATACCGGGTATTTCCGCTGCCACCATATTGGGCGATGGCAGCGTAGCCCTGATTGTTGATGTTTTTGCCTTGCAACGTCTGGCGCGTGACCCCGCCTCGACGTGGGCCTGATTATTCGGAGATCTTTATGTCCAACGACTTTACTTCCCACTCCGAAGCTGCTGAGGTTGGCGGCAAGGAGTATCTGGTATTTACTCTGGGCGACCAGGAATACGGTATCGATATTCTGAAGGTTCAGGAAATACGCGGCTACGACTCCCAGACCGTCACCCGCATTGCCAATGTGCCCCATTTCATCAAGGGCGTAACCAATCTGCGTGGCGTGATTGTGCCTATCGTGGACCTGCGCGTGCGCTTTAACATGGAACGCGTGGAGTACGACCACCAGACGGTGGTGGTGATTCTGAATCTGCGCGATCGCGTGGTCGGTGTGGTGGTGGATGGCGTGTCGGACGTGCTGGTTTTGCAGTCGTCCCAGATCAGCGCCGCTCCCAGCTTCGGCACGGCTTTCTCGACTGAATACCTGACCGGAATCGGTACGCTGGGTGAACGCATGCTGATTTTGGTGGATATTGAAAAATTGATGACCAGTGAAGAAATGGCACTGGTCGATAGCGCAGTGGCCTGATCGCCCGAGTCTGCAAAGACTTGCAAAGCGGGGACCTGTTTGAGCGGTCCTTCAAGGAATGTTCGGGTCGGGGGAGGCGTCACAAGCGCCTCTGATGTTCGGATCTACTCTAGACAAGGTGCTTGCAATGCTGGATGGATTACGTTTGGCCAATCTGAAGGTGCGGACCAGTCTGATTCTGGTACTGGTGTTTTTTTTAGTGATGCTGGTGGCCGGTGCTGCGTTGGGGATTTTGTCCCTGCGTGCCAATAATGGTGCGCTGCAAAGCATTGTGGTCAATCAGCGTGTCGGCTCGGCCATGTATCAGGCCATCGAGAGCTACAAAGAGACCCAAACCCTGATTGGACGAGCGGCTATCAGCTACGTGGTCAGCAACGATCTGCAAAATCAGGACTTGATGGCCGAATGGAGCGACGTTGCTCCCGAGACGTCGGCAATCAGCTCCGCGACCCAGGATGCCCTGGAGGCGACGCGCAAGCAGTTCGAGTTGGCACAGGAAGCATTTTTTGAATATCAAGGCATTGCCACGCAATTGGAAGGCACTAACGACTATTACCAGCGTGTGGATGCCGCTTTCATGTCCTTGATGCAAGGTGGTGTGCTGCCCTTGATTGCCTATCTGGAACAGGGCGATATTGCTGGCTTTCGTAGCTATGTGGCCACCACAACCAAGTTTTTGGAAGAAGATCTCTACAGCGCCTTGAGTACCTTGCAGCAAGCTCAGCAGCGTTCCATCGATGCGCAGTACCAGAAGGAAAATGAGCAGTACAACATGGTGGTCCGTCTGGTGGGGCTGGCCATGGTGTTCTGTCTGTTTATTTCGCTGGCCGTCTATGTGTTCCTGAATCGCATGGTGCTGCGTCCCCTGCGTCAGGCCGGTGCGCATTTCGATCGTATTGCCAGCGGGGACTTGACCCAGCGTGTGGAAGTGAAATCCACCAATGAAATCGGTGTGCTGTATGACGCCGTGCGACGCATGCAAAACAGCTTGCAGTCCATGGTGCACACTGTGCGTCAGGGGGTGGAAGAAATTACCTTTGGCTCGCGTGAAATCTATGTGGGCAATACGGATTTAAGCAGCCGTACGGAAGAGCAGGCGGCCTCCTTGCAGCAAACAGCGGCCAGCATGGAGCAGTTGGCCAGCACGGTTCGTCAGAACTCGGATAATGCCCAGCAAGCGGATCAGGTGGCCAAGAGTGCTTCGGAAGTGGCGCTGCGGGGCGGACAGGCGGTCTCCACGGTGGTGCAGACCATGGAGGACTTGTCGGCCAGTTCAGGTCAGATTGCCCAGATTGTGAATGTGATTGACGGTATTGCCTTCCAAACTAATATCCTGGCTTTGAATGCGGCGGTGGAAGCGGCCCGGGCAGGAGAGCAGGGCAAGGGTTTTGCGGTGGTGGCCGGCGAAGTGCGCAGTCTGGCTCAGCGCAGCGCGCAGGCGGCCAAGGAGATCAAGGGCTTGATCGAGCAGTCCTTGGCCAAAGTCAAAGAAGGAACCCGTCAGGTTGATGAGGCGGGCAAAGTGGTGATGGAGGTGGTCAGTTCGGTGCAGAGTGTGACCACTATCATGGCGGAGATTTCGTCGGCCTCGAACGAGCAGTCGGAAGGAATTGAGCAGGTTAACCGGGCAGTTGCACAAATGGATGTGGTTGTGCAGCAAAACGCGGCCCTGGTCGAGCAGGCAACCGCGGCAGCGGGCTCCTTGCAGGATCAGGCAACCCGTTTGTCCGATGCGGTGTCGGCGTTCAAAGTGAGCGCACACGACATTATTGATGATCCGTATGAGACGCCCGAGCCGGAGCGACTGCGTTCCGGCGAGCGTCTGTCGACGGGGCCTTTTAGCGGGACTTTGGCCAGCCTGTAGTTATATGAGCACATCTGTGGAACCTTTTGTTTATACATTGCCCTCGATCCCGCAGGCGTCCAGGGCCGATTGTGAGCGAGCCGCGCGCTTGCTCAAATCGTATGCGGGCATCATTTTAGGTACCCACAAAGAAGATATGGTGTCCCGTACATTGGGTATGCGCAGTCAGAACGCGGGCATGCGCGAGGTACGCCAGTACCTGGATATTCTGGAGCAGGATACCCATAGCCAGGAGTGGCAGGATTTCGTCAACGCCTTCACCATCAATCACACGGCGTTTTTTCGTGAACAGCACCACTTCGACATTTTGGGCAAGTTTGTCAGTACACGTGGCAAACCTCTGGATATCTGGTGTAGCGCAGCGTCCACCGGCGAGGAAGCCTATTCCATTGCCATGACGGTGCGCGAACATTGCCCGTCGCCGGATGTGAATGTGTCTATCCTGGCCAGCGACATTGATTCGGCTGCCTTGGACAAGGCCCGTCAGGGTGTGTACACCTTGGAGCGTATCCAGCCCGTACCCGATTTGTGGCTGCCGCGCTATTTTCAGCGCGGTGTGGGGATTCGCAAAGGCTTGGCGCGTGTCAAGCCGGTGCTGCGCAATATGGTGGAGTTCGAGGAGTTCAATCTGGTGGGTTCGACCTGGCCCTCGTCCAGTCGTTTTGATGTGATTTTCTGTCGAAACACCATGATTTATTTTGACCGGGACGATCAGACGCGCATTCTGGAGCGATTCGCCGCGGTGACCAAACCGGGTGGCCTGTTGTTTGTGGGACATTCCGAGAACTTCTCCTACTTGACCAAAGCCTTTCGCTTGCTCGGTCAGACGGTGTATGTCCGGAACTAGGGTTCAAGGGGGGCTTGCAAGCCCTCAGCTCTGTTGGCGCTTGAAATCGGGATGATGAGTAGCATGAAGAAAATTCGAGTTTTGTGTGTGGATGACTCCGCTCTGGTGCGCAGCCTGATGGTGGAAATTATCAACAGCCATGAGGATATGGAAGTGGTGGCCGTGGCCCCTGATCCGCTGGTGGCGCGCGAGCTGATCAAAGAGCACAATCCGGATGTCCTGACACTGGATGTCGAGATGCCGCGCATGGACGGGCTGGACTTTCTGGAGCGCCTGATGCGCTTGCGTCCCATGCCCGTGGTGATGGTGTCCTCGCTGACCGAGCGCAATTCGGACGTGACCTTGCGCGCTTTGGAATTAGGCGCGGTGGATTTTGTAACCAAGCCCAAGCTGGGCCTGCGCGATGGTCTGCTGGATTATTCAGACCTGATTGCCGACAAGATTCGTGCCGCCTCTATTGCCCGTCCACGTCGTGCTGCTCCGGCTGCGCCGGGCTCGGCTCCGGTGCGTCGCTTGACGCATAATTTTTCTACGACAGAAAAACTGATCATGATCGGCGCGTCCACGGGCGGCACCGAGGCCATTCGCCAGGTGTTGGAGCCCTTGCCCGCCAATTGCCCGGCCATCATGATTACCCAACATATGCCAGCCGGGTTCACGCGCTCGTTCGTGAATCGTCTGGATGGTTTGTGCTCCATGCAGGTACACGAGGCCGAAGATGGTCAGCGTGTGTTGCCCGGTCACGTGTATTTGGCTCCTGGCGGCGTGGCGCACATGAAGTTGGCCCGCTCGGGCGCCAATTATGTGGTCAAGCTGGTGGACAGTGAACCTGTCAACCGCCATCGGCCCTCGGTTGATGTGCTGTTTCATTCCGCCGCCGAATTGGCTGGGCGCAATGCCGTGGGCGTCATCCTGACGGGTATGGGCAAGGATGGCGCGCAAGGTTTGCTGGCCATGAAACAGGCCGGTGCCATGACCTTTGCCCAGGACGAGGCCACCAGCGTGGTCTTTGGCATGCCGCGTGAAGCCTTGCAAATTGGTGCAACCGACATTGCTTTGCCCTTGGGGCAAATCAGCGAACGAATTCTGGCCAGTGTGGGGGCTTTCGGGCACCGTGTATGAACGGTCCTGAACGCACTGGCATGCTACTCATTTGGAGAATGTAAATGGTACAAAAAAATATAAAAATTCTCGTCGTCGATGACTTTCCCACCATGCGCCGGATTATCAAGAACCTGCTCAAGGATCTGGGATATGAAAACGTAGACGAAGCAGAAGATGGTCAGATGGGCTTGGAAAAATTGCGCAATGGCAATTTCGAGTTCGTGGTCTCTGACTGGAACATGCCGAATCTGGACGGGCTGGAAATGCTCAAGCAGATTCGTGCCGATGCCAGCCTGTCCTCTTTGCCGGTGCTGATGGTAACAGCCGAAGCCAAGAAAGAGAACATTATTGCCGCCGCTCAGGCGGGCGCCAATGGCTACGTCGTCAAGCCCTTTACCGCCGCAACGCTGGAAGAGAAGCTGAACAAGATCTTCGAGAAAATGGCCGGTTGATACGGAGTACGTCATGGATCCACAGCAAACATCGAATCATCCCGACCCCCAGAGCGTACCGGTCGATCTGGTCTACCGCATTGCCAACCTGACCCGCTTGTTGAGGGAAAGCATGCGCGAACTGGGTCTGGATCAGGCCATTAAAGATGCTGCGCACGCGATTCCGGATGCCCGAGATCGTCTGCATTACGTGGCTCGCATGACTGAGCAGGCCGCCAACCGGGTACTCAATGCCGCCGAGCAGGTGCGTCCTTTGCAAGAGTCCCTGCAAGCGGACGCTCAGGCGCTGGATGCTGAATGGGACCAATGGTTTGAGCAACCCCTGGATCAGGATCAGGCTCGTGAGTTGGTCAAGCGTACCCGTGGCTTTTTGCGTGATGTGCCTGTCAAGGCCCAGCAGACGCAGGATAATCTGCTGGAGATCATCATGGCTCAGGACTTTCAGGATCTGACCGGTCAGGTGATCACGCGCATGCTGGGTGTGGTCGGCACGATTGAAACCGAGCTGGTTCAGGTTCTGGTTGATAACGTTCCCACAGAAAAACGTGAGGAAACTCAAAGCCTTATCAATGGCCCGGTTGTTTCTCCCGTTGCTTCGGAGGTGGTCACCAGCCAGGATCAGGTGGACGATTTGCTGGCGAATCTGGGCTTTTAATCGTCGCACTGATCCGATTGTCAGGTTCGCTTGCGAAAGGCGCTGCACATTGCAGCGCCTTTTTGCTTGTGGGGAACAGCCTGCTTTTATCGGGCTTTCTCCATGCTATCAGAGCCGCTGCGCTCTTTTAGAATGACCCCGCGGCATGCAGTGCGAGCGCAACATTGGTGCTGCGCGCATGATTCATTCTTTCAACTCCTGCGTCTCGGCAGTCCATGGCAGAAGACAGCGATCTCGAAAAAACAGAACCGGCCTCACCCCGGCGCCTTGAAAAGGCGCGGGAGGAAGGGCAGGTAGCGCGTTCCAGAGAGCTGACAACGTTCCTGATGTTGCTGGCCGGGATAGGCGGAATCTGGATTGGGGCCGGCTATCTGTACGAGACCTTTGGCGGCATTGTGCGTCGCAGCGTCTGGTTTGACCCGCGTGTGGCGCATGATCCCAGCGCCATGGTAGTACAGGCGGCCGGTCTGGCGGGCGAGGCGCTAAAGGGGCTGGCACCCTTGTTCTTGCTGTTGGTGGTGGTCGCAATCCTTGCATCGATTGCGCTGGGTGGTATGAGTTTTAGCGGCAAGGCTTTGCAGCCCAAGTTCGAGCGCATGAATCCGGCCAAGGGTGTCCAGCGCATGTTTTCCATGCAGACCGTCATCGAGCTGATCAAGACCCTGGCTAAAGCCGGTCTGGTGGGCTCGGTTGCCATGTATGTGATCTGGACCGAGCGCGAACAGATGACGGCCTTGATGTATGTGCATCCCACGGCGGCGATTGCCACAGGGATGGAGCTGATCATCAAGTGTTGTGCCCTGATCGCCGCCAGCTTGCTGGTGATTGTGTTGATTGATGCGCCCTGGCAGTTGTGGAGTTTCTATAAAAAGCTGCGTATGTCGCATCAGGATGTGAAAGAAGAGCATAAGGAAAGCGAAGGTGATCCGCACGTCAAAGGCCGCATTCGGCAGCAGCAGCGGTCCATGGCCCGTTCGCGCATGATGTCCCAGGTGCCGGGCGCGGATGTAGTGGTGACTAACCCTACGCATTATGCGGTGGCCTTGAAGTATCAGGACGGCAAGGGCGGGGCTCCCCGTGTGGTTGCCAAAGGCACGGGCTTGATTGCCGCCAAGATTCGCGAACTGGCGGCGGAACATAAGGTAGCCACCTTGCAGGCGCCTGCGCTGGCGCGGGCCCTGTACTTTAATGTCGAACTGGAGCGTGAGATTCCCGTGGATTTGTACTCGGCCGTGGCCGAAGTGCTGGCCTGGGTTTATCAGCTTCGTAACTGGAACAAGGGGCAGGGCGAGCGCCCTGTCATGCCCACCCGATTGAACGTGCCCACTGGCATGGATGAAGGTCCACTGCGTTCGCGCAAACACGAAAAGCAATGAACAATTTTTTTGCCTTACTGAAACAAAACGGTGGTCAACACGCCCGGCTTTTAGCGGGTCCAGTGCTGATCCTCATGGTGATGGCCATGATGATTTTGCCCTTGCCACCGTTTTTGCTGGACCTGTTGTTTACCTTTAACATCGCTCTGGCCGTCATGATCTTGCTGGTGGCCATGTTCACCAAAAAGCCATTGGACTTTGCGGCTTTCCCGGCTGTGCTGTTATTTGCCACCTTGCTGCGTTTGGCCTTGAATGTGGCCTCTACGCGTGTGGTGCTGATGAACGGTCATAAAGGCCCCGATGCCGCTGGCCAGGTCATTGAGGCCTTTGGTCACTTTCTGGTGGGTGGCAGTTTTGCCGTTGGCCTGATCGTGTTCGTGATTTTGGTCATCATCAACTTTGTGGTGATTACCAAGGGCGCCGGGCGTATCGCAGAGGTGGGTGCACGCTTTACTCTGGATGCCTTGCCGGGCAAACAGATGGCCATTGATGCGGACTTGAATGCCGGTTTGATCGGTGAGGACGATGCACGGCGTCGCCGGGCCGAGGTGTCGCAAGAGGCCGAGTTCTACGGCTCCATGGATGGGGCCAGTAAATTCGTGCGCGGCGATGCGGTAGCGGGCCTGCTGATCATGGTCATCAACGTGATTGGTGGTCTGGTCATTGGTGTGGTGCAGCACGATTTGTCGTTTTCGGAAGCCGGTCGTGTCTATACCTTGCTGACCATTGGTGATGGTCTGGTTGCCCAGATTCCTGCTCTGATCATCTCGACGGCCGCCGGTGTAGTGGTTTCACGCGTGGCAACGGACGAAGACGTGGGCCAGCAAATGGTCAGCCAGCTTTTCCGTAACCCTGTGGTGCTGTATATCACCGCCGGGATTTTGGGCTTGATGGGACTGATTCCAGGCATGCCCAATCTGGTGTTCTTGCTGCTGGCCGCGATTTTGGCAGCGGGTGCGTGGCTGATGCAAAAGCATCAGAACGAACAGGTGCAGCAAGCCACTGAACCCGATGACGACGTCTTGGCGGCGGCTGATTCTGCTGCCAGCGAAGCGAGCTGGAATGATGTGTCCATGGTGGACCCTTTGGGTCTGGAAGTGGGCTATCGCTTGATCTCTTTGGTAGATCATGCCCAAAACGGCGAGCTGCTGCATCGTATCCGCAGCTTGCGTAAAAAGTTTGCGCAGGAGGTGGGTTTTTTGCCGCCTGTGGTTCACATTCGGGACAATCTGGAGCTCAAGCCCAACGACTATCGCATTTTGCTGGCTGGTGTGGAGATTGGCCGTGGTACCGCAACGCCAGGCCAGTGGCTGGCCATTGATCCCGGTGGCGTCACCATGAAGCTGCCTGGCACACCGACAACAGATCCGGCCTTTGGTCTGCCGGCGGTATGGGTGGATGTCAGTATGCGTGAGCAGGCACAGATTGCGGGCTATACCGTAGTCGATGCCAGCACGGTCATTGCGACACACATCAACCACTTGCTGCATCGTCACGGGGCCGATTTGCTGGGTCGTCAGGAAGTGCAGCAATTGCTCGATCACGTGGGTCGCGAAGCGCCCAAGCTGGTCGAGGATTTTGTACCGCAAACCCTGTCTCTTAGCCTGTTGCTCAAGGTCTTGCGCGGTCTGCTGGCCGAGGATGTCCCCATTCGCGATATGCGCAGCATTGTGGAAACGCTGGCTGAGCATGCGCCGCGCATTCTGGCTCCCGGTGCGGTTCAGCCCGGTCAGGAGGCAGGTGAATTGCTCGCGGTTCTGCGCGTGGCATTGGGTCGGGCCATTGTGCAGCAATGGTTCCCCGGCGAGGGCGAGCTGCGTGTGATCGGTCTGGATGCTCGTCTGGAGCGGGTCATGACGCAGGCCTTGACCAGCAGCGGTGCGCTCGAGCCCGGACTGGCCGAGTCGGTATTGACCGATGCCATGCGGGCGGCGCAGTTCCAGGAAGAACATGGCGACCCGCCTGTACTGGTCGTGCCTCCCATTTTACGGCCTACCTTGTCCCGTTTCCTGCGACACCACATTCCCCAACTGGGTGTCTTGTCCAACGCTGAAATTCCTGAAGAGCGCATCCTTCGGGTCACCACCATTATTGGTCAGTCTGAATGAATATAAGTCGCTTTTTTGGTAGTACCAGCCGTGAAGCCATGCGCCAGGTGCGTATCGCTTTGGGCCCCGATGCCTTGATTGTGTCCAATCGTCGTGTCAATGGCGGGGTGGAAATTCTCGCTACCGATTCCAGCTCGGTTCCCGGTGGTGCCACTGAACGTACACCCATGCCCAGCAGCACACCGCATCAGGCCGCCGGTATACGCCAGCAGGAAATGGCCCCACCACCTGCCGATAATGTCATGGGTGCGATTGGGGCATTGCGTGGCGCTCTGGAAGGCCGCATGGACGATTTGGTCTGGAGCCACCAGATGCGTCGCACGCCTGTGGCGGTGAATCTGTTTCAGAGCCTGTTGTCGCAAGGCTTCAGCACGGCCTTGTTGCGTGCCATGCTCAAGCGTTTGCCGGAGGAACTGGGCGCGCGTGCTGCCCTGCAATGGGTGCGCACAGAGCTGGAAACCCATTTGCCGGTGCTGCGTTCCGAGGACGCCTTGTGGCAACCAGGTTTGGCCCTGGCCTTGGTGGGCCCCACGGGAGTGGGCAAGACGACCACGTTGGCCAAACTGGCGGCTCGTGCCGTGCGTCGCTTTGGGCCCGATAAAGTGGTGTTGCTGACCACGGATACCTATCGAATCGGTGCGCACGAGCAATTGAAGATTTATGGTGACCTGATGCGGGTCGCCGTGCATATCGTTCAGGACGTGGCGCAGCTACGTAGTGTGATGTTGGGTGTGCGGCCCGATCAGGTGATCCTGATCGACAATATGGGCATCAGCCAGCGTGACCGCTATGTGCGCGAGCAAGCCGCTTTGCTGGCCGGTGCCGGACGCCGAGTGCAGCGTCTGCTGGTGCTCAATGCGGCCAGTCAAGGCGATACCCTGGATGAAGTGGCACGCAGCTATACACATGATGGTGGTACTGCGCTCAGTGGCTGCATCATCTCCAAAGTGGACGAGGCCATCAAGCTGGGCGGACCTTTGGATACGGCCATCCGGTTCAAGTTGCCGATTCATTACGTCTCCAATGGTCAGAAAGTGCCCGAGGATTTGCGTTTCATGAGTGCTGCTGAACTGGTCGATTCTGCCTTGCAAGTACGCGAGGGTCAGCGCCCCTTGTACGCGCCCAGCTCAGGTGATCTGGCGGCTTTGCTGGAAAGTGGTGGGCAGTCCGCACAGGAGCAGCAAGCCGAGGAAGAGCGCCGTGCGCGCGTCTTGCCGCGCCTGTTGTCGGCGGCCTCTGCCGGTGGTCCTATTTCCCTTGAGCAGGCCCGTCGCGCTGCGGCGGATCTGGACGAACGTTTGGCCTGTGCCGAAGCCTACGATTTTTGGCGTGATCTGCATGCGCCCAATGCATCCGTTCAGGATGGGGCGGCGGCACAACGAGCTGAGGGCTTGATGCGTGCCGCGTGTCAGGAAGTGGGCGAAGGCAATATGTCCCGTCTGCTCGTGATCCACGCTGATCATCAAGCAGCAGGCGGCCAGGAGCAGTGCTCGTTCAGCTTCTTGTTCAGCCCCAAAGGGCAGGCCCTCAGTATTCCGTACTATCAGCGACAAACCCCGTCGCAGTGGTCGGATGTGCGTGGTGTACGCAGTATGGAACGGCCCAGCCCCACCCAGGCGCTGAATCAGGCCATGCAGGTTCTGAATGCTCAGGCCCAGCCTGTCAATTTGCTGCATATTTTCGAGGGTGGCTCGCCCACCATGTGGCGTCAATGGGCCGATAGGCAAGCCGATTGGCTGGCTTTGATTCCAGGCGCCACTTCCTTGTGGCACAAAGACGGCAAAACGACACCCAATGCCTTGAGCAAGCAGTTGGCTTTTCACGCTATCCCTGATCTGGCCGCCCGCCTGCACCTGGAAACGCTGGGCCGTGCCGGGCTGGGTGAAATCGCTTTGTGGTACGCCGTGGAGCCGGTGCAATTGCGGCACCGCAATGCCGAGCCTGTGCATCTGGATTTGATTGTCCTGCGTACTGTGGCTCGTCACGATGGCAAGGTGTTGAAAACCCGCTTTGCCCTGATGCATCAACGCAATGGCTCCGAGGCCATCGCCCCGGCCAGCCTGGCCTGCTACATGATGCTGCGTAGCGAGGTGCAGGAAATGGCACGCTTGTTTAATGCCGTGCGTGGCCTGTTGCCGGCCAGCCATTCCGAGTTTGAGGAAGAGCTTCATTTGCTGGCGGCTGCTCAATTAACGCTGGCTTCATGGGACTTGTTGCAGGCGCCGGATAATCGGGGCGTGCGCCAACTCAGTGCGCGTTTGTTGGGCAAGCCGAACCTGAAGTCCGGGCAGTCAGTCGATGCATTGATAAAGATGCTGGTGCTGAAAGAGGCGATGAGCTAAGTTCAGTGCCATTGAAAAGGCCTGTCACACGGCAGGTTTTTTTATATCTGTCAGAGCGGGGTTTGGGCTTGCTCGGTTTCTCAAAGGCAGGGCTTTCTAGGTCGGGAATTACATCAAATATCGTGTATGGGCCAAATACACCTTATTTGTTGTAAGTGTTTGGCTCTGAGCAGTCCAGGTTTGTCTTTGGGTTCCGCAGATTCAGCGCCAATCGCCTTGTTGATCGGGCAAGCACCAACTACGTAGTTGGTGCTTTCGGTCTCCGGCATGACGCTGCTTGAGTCTGTTGGGGCTTAAGCCTTCAAACTCAAGGAAGACTGCGTATTCTGTGTTTTTCCGGATGCATCGTAAAACGTGTTGCGGCCCGTGAAGGCTTCCAGCGCATCCAGGTTTTGCTGGGTGTCTGTCAGAAAGGTATCAACCAGAATGCGGTTGTTGTCGCTGGCGTTACGGACCTTTTCGCTCAGTGCAATGAGCTGCTCCAGCTCTTCTTCCAGCTCGTCTTCTTCAACCGCGTAGCGCAGGCCTTGCTGATTGTCTTCCAGTTCGCGCTCGTGCAGGAGCTGGGCGCGGACCTGTTCCAATTGCTTGATACGCTCTACCAACTGATATTTGCGCAAGGTGATCTGAGCCAGCTCCTGTGGCTCAAAAGCGCGTAGCAGCAGGGTGTTTTCTTCTAGCAGCAGTTGCTCAAAATCCAGCAGGCTCTGGTGTTGATCGGCAAGACAGGTTTGCAAAGACATGGCCGTTTCAGGTGATTACTTGAGAAGATCGCGCACGGAGGCAATCAGGGAGTCGGCAATCCGACTGGTATCAATTTTGAGCTCGCCTGCTGCAATGGCCTCGCGCAAGGCCTGGACTTTTTGCATGTCTACATCGGCGCTGCTGTCTTGCAGCGAGTTGAGCTGGCGGGCGGCGGCGCTGAAGTCCACTTCGTTGGTGCTGCTGCTGTATGCGTGCTGCGCACGGTTCGATGCCGTGCTGCGCTCGGTGGCAGCAGTTTCAGCAAGCGGTGTCTTGAGGGGGGAGGGGCTGATCTTCACGTGTTTCTCCGTGCGGCCTGTTCTTTGCGTTGATCTTGTAACGGCGCTCTGGAGGCAAACTTTAGCATGCTCATCGGATTTAGTTTAGAGAACGACCTGAACCGTAGATGCATCCAGTACCGTGGCGGAAATCACTTGCCCTGAACTGGCCTTGATCTGAATCTGGGTGCCCGGTGCGCCGCTCTCCAGGGCCTGGCCCTCGCCGGTGGCAACAAAGCCTGTGCCGCGTGCAATGGTTCGCACTGTCTGGCCGCGCGTAATTGATTGGGGGTCGCGCAGCGCCGAGGCCCGTATTGCATTGCCCAGGGGAATGCGCTGGCGGGCGACATAGCCAATGATCTGCTCGGGGTTGATGACCACGCCATTGGCCAGAGCCAGCAAATCTCCCTCGCGTTCAAGCAAGTCGTCCTGCTGGATCGTCTCGCCTGGATTGATGCGGCGATTGGGGACGTAATAGTGCCCTTGAATAGAAATGGTGGCACCTATGGAGGTGCTCCAGCTTTGCGGACTCAGGCAGCGCACACCAATGCTCATACGCGAGCGCAGGCGCTGGCCACTGGGCAAAAAAAACTGGTTCTGCGTGCAGGCAGGCATGGTGTGCAGGCGCGATGCATCCAGTGTGATGGTGGCGATGCCAGGATACATCTGTGCTTGCTGGAGCAGGTAGTCCTGCGCCTGGTCCTGCATGGCTTGCACGCTGAGGGCCTGGACGTCCTCTTGAGCGCGCACGCTTGCTGTCGCACCCAGGGTAAACAGGCACAGGCAGGTCAGGAGTCTAGATAAGGTCATGACTGAATTTTACGGACTCAACGGTCAGGTCAAGAGCTGAATTGGCCGATAAATTGCGTTTTGTTCCCAGGTTTGTGAAGCAGTACCTCTGGCTACCATGCTGTTATGACGGTGAAAAGGCGTACGCGCGTTCACCGGATCTCAAACTTGAACACAGAATATTGGCTTGACTCCATGATTGATCGCATCGGTGAGCACCTGAAGTTTTACCAAACGGCACTGGCTTTGCGCCAGGAGCGCCAGGAGGTGTTGGCCTCCAATATTGCCAATGCCGACACGCCCAATTACAAGGCCAGAGATATGGACTTTACGGCGGCCATGAAGGCGGCTTTAGGGGGGCAAGGACAGATGGCTTTGCCCAATACCAGCCTGGCCTTGACCTCGGCCCGCCATATTCCCGCCCAGGCAAGCCGTCCGCCCAGTACGGACGAGTTGCTCTATCGCGTTCCTGTGCAACCTTCTTTGGACGGCAATACGGTCGAGATGGATGTGGAGCGCATGCAATTTGCCGATAACACCTTGCACTATCAAAGCACGATCAATCTGGCTTCCCAGCGATTGAAAGGCTTGATGGCAGCCTTGCAACAGTAATAGCGAGTCTTCATGTCCAGTTTCAGTATTTTCCAGATAGCCGGCTCTGCGCTGACGGCTCAGTCCCAACGCATGAACGTGTCGGCCAGCAATCTGGCTAACGCCGACAGTGTGATTGGACCCGATGGCCAGCCTTACAAGGCTCGTCAGGTGGTGTTTCAAATGACACCCCAGGGCAATAGTCCCGTGGGGGGAGTGCAGGTGGTGGGCGTGCAAGAGAGCACCGCACCGGGCCGTTTGCAATATGACCCCGGCAACCCGTACGCCGACGAACAAGGCTATGTGACCCTGCCCAACGTGGACGTGGTGGCCGAGACCGTCAATATGCTGGCCGCCTCGCGCTCCTATCAGGCCAATGTGGAAGTGGTGAACACGTCCAAGAACCTGATGTTGCGTACCTTGACCATTGGTCAGTAAGCCGGTTTACGGAAAATAGAACATGAGCACAGTCAATAATGATCGCACCGCCCTGGACCCCACCGCAGGGACCATGGCTGGTGTGGATGCCCGCAACAAAAGCGCCATGGCGGAAACGGAAGACCGTTTTCTGACCATGCTGATTACGCAACTGCGTAATCAGGACCCGCTCAACCCTATGGATAACGCTCAGGTCACGACCCAGATGGCGCAGATGTCCACGGTGGCGGGGATTCAGCAACTGAACAACACCCTGCTGGCGGTGGCCGGACAAATGGATGTCAGCCAGTCCATGCAGGCCGCCAACCTGATCGGCAAGCAAGTGCTGGTGCCGGGCGCGAAAGTGTCTCTGGGAACCAGCCAGGAAGGCGAAAAAGTGGCTATGCCGTACGGAATCGATCTGGTCAGCGGGACGACCTCGACCGTGGTGCATATTCAGGACAGCAGCGGCAAAGTGGTACGTGAATATGATCTGGGCCCCAAAGAGGCGGGTGTGTACTCCATGGAGTGGGATGGCCTGGATAACGAGGGTTCACCGCTGGCCGACGGTTCGTACACCGTCAGTGTCCTGGCCAGCAATGACGGCACGGCCGTCACAGCCAGCCCATTGACGCATGGCAAGGTCGATAGCGTGGCTTATACCTCCAGCGGTTTGATGCTGGATCTTGGCCTGACGGGTTCGTTCTCCCTGCTGGATATACGCAAAATCATGTAAGTGCCGCCAGCCTCTGAGCGGGCTGGGCCAACACGACATTAAAAGGAAAGTTCATGAGCTTCGGACAAGGATTGAGTGGCTTGAACGCCGCCTCCCAAAACCTGGATTCTATCGGTAATAACATTGCTAACTCGGGGACCGTGGGCTACAAGTCCTCGACGGTTCAGTTTGCGGATGTGTATGCCAACTCCCGTATCGGTCTGGGTGTGCAGGTATCGCGTGTCAGCCAGCGTTTCTCGGTCGGCAATATCAGTAATTCGGGCAATATGTTCGACATGGCCATTGATGGGGCAAATGGCTTGTTCCGTCTGGAGCAGAGCAACGGCGCTGTGCTGTTCTCGCGTAATGGTCAGTTCTATCCAGACAAGGCCGGCTACCTGGTCAATGCCCAGGGTCATTACCTGACCGGTTACGGCGCAGGCAGCACGCAGTTGCAACGTCTGCAAGTGCCGTCGGCCAACGTGCCTCCCAAGGCCACGACAGCCCTGGATTTCAAGCCGAACTTGCCTGCAGATGCGGCCGCGATTCCTACAGAGGATGCGAGTGGCAACCCCATCAACGCATTCGATCCCAAAGACGACACGACTTACAGCAACTCATTTAGCTATTCCGTCTACGACTCGCTGGGTAACAGCCACGAGATTTCCCAGTACTTCGTCAAGCGCCCGGCCAATGCCGCTGGTGAAAGTGTGTGGGATGTGTACTACATGGAAGGCAGCACACCGTTGTCGCCTGCCAGCGCGACTTTGACCTTTAACGGTGCCGGCGTGATGACCAGCCCCACTCCGGCTACCGTCAGCGTGACCCTGGCCAATCCCGGCGGCAATGCCTCACCGGCGGAGGATCTGGTGTTTGATATGCGTTACACCGGCACTACCCAGTTCGGTGGCGAGTTTGCCAAGGGCAAGCCTTACCAAGACGGCTACGCCACGGGTGAGTACGCGGGCATGAACATCGACAAGGACGGCACCATGGTGGCTTCCTACACCAACGGCGTGACGCAACGTCTGGGCTCGCTGGTGTTGGCCGATTTCAGTAACCTGCAAGGTTTGAACCCCGTAGGCGGTAATGCCTGGGCCGAGACCGGCGCTTCGGGTCAGCCTATCCTGGGTCGTCCTGGCGAGAACGGTCTGGCCACGATCAAAGGGCAGGCTGTTGAGGACTCCAACGTGGACATGGGGCAGGAACTGGTCAATATGATTATTGCCCAGCGTACCTACCAGGCTAATGCCCAGACCATCAAGACACAGGATCAGGTTCTGCAAACCCTGGTCAACCTGCGTTAAGCGTCGTTATGGATCGCCTGATTTATACCGCCATGAATGGCGCCCAGCGCACGCTGGAACAACAAGACGTCATTACCAATAATCTGGCCAACGTGAATACGTCCGGTTTTCGCCAGCAACTGGCGTATTACCGTTCCGTGCCCGTCACGAGCGATGTGGGTTCGCAAACCCGTGTCGGTACGGCCACGGTGACGCCGGGTAGCCGTTTTCAGCCTGGTGCCATGGCCGAGACCGGCAATGCGCTGGATGTAGCCATTGCGGGCGAGGGCTGGTTTGCTGTGCGCGCGCTGGATGGCCAGGAGGCCTATACACGGGCGGGCGATCTGGTGGTCAACGCCCAGAATCAACTGGTGACGCAAAGTGGCTTACCCGTGCTCAGCGCCGATGGGCAGGTCATTGAAATTCCGGATCGCGGTTCGATCACCTTCTCCAGCGACGGTCAATTGACCGCGCTGGGTGCCGGTGACAATCCGCGCGATATCCAGGTGATGGGCCAGTTGAAGATGGTCAACCCCCCGTCAGCCGATTTGCTGCGTGGCCAGGACGGTTTGTTTCGCATGAACAATGGCGCGCCGGCCCCGGCTGATCCGTCGGTGCGCATGGTGTCGGGCTTCATCGAAAAAAGCAATGTGAACCCGGCGGAGGCGATGGTGGCGATGATTGCCAATGCGCGTCGTTTTGAGACCCAGATGAAGGTCATCCAGGACGCCAGCGCACGCGAAGATCGGGCTAATTCTCTACTTTCATTTAATGGCTAAGCCGCGTCGATGGCGCAGGCATTGGCTTTAAGGATTACACACACATGATTCGCTCTCTGTGGATTGCCAAGACTGGTCTGGAAGCTCAGCAGACCAATATGGACGTTATCTCCAATAACTTGGCTAACGTGAATACCACGGGTTTCAAACGTACCCGTGCGGTGTTTGAAGATCTGATGTATCAAACCCTTCGTCAACCCGGCGCTCAAGTCGGCGCGGCCAATCAACTGCCTACGGGCTTGCAGGTCGGTACCGGTGTCCGCACGGTGGCGACCGAGCGCATTCATAGCCAGGGTGACATGAAGCACACGGGTCACAATATGGATATTGCCATTCAGGGCAGCGGTTTTCTGCAAGTGGAAATGCCGGACGGCACCTTTGCCTACACGCGCGATGGCAGTTTGCAGCGCGACCAGAATGGTCAATTGGTTACCGCAGGTGGTTATCCCATTCAGCCCCCCATCAATATCCCTGATAACGCATTGGAACTGACGATTGCGCGTGATGGCACGGTATCGGTCACCCAGCCCGGTGCAGCCGGTGCCAGCGTGGAAGTGGGCCAGTTGCAACTGAGCACCTTTGTGAATCCAGCCGGTTTGCAAAGCATGGGCGAGAACCTGTACATCGAAACCGATGCTTCGGGCGCCGCCAACTTCCTGCAACCCGGCATGGATGGGGCAGGTCTGGTCATGCATAAGTACAACGAAACCTCCAACGTCAACGTGGCCGAGGAACTGGTCAATATGATCAGCGCCCAGCGCGCCTACGAAATCAATAGCAAGGCCGTGTCCACCGCGGACCAGATGCTGGCTCGTCTGACGCAGCTGTAAACCTGAAGAGATCGTGACAATGTTCCAAGCTCTGTTGAGCCGTCTTGCCTTGTGCGCGCTTGTGGCCCTGTCCGGTTGTGCGCTGGTGCCTCCTGAAGATGTGGTGACTGGCCCCTTGACGGCGGCCCCGCCACCGGCTGTTCCGGCGGCCGTGGTAGCCAATGGGGCTATCTACCAGCCCTCGGCGTATGGCAACTACCCGCTGTTTGAGGACAGGCGGCCCCGTAATGTGGGCGACATTGTCACCATCATGATTCAGGAGCGTACCAACGCCGCCAAGAATGTCTCGACCAATACGGATCGGAACGGTAGTGGTGGTCTGGACTTTACGGGTGTCCCGGCTTTCCTGCCCAATGAAATAGGCAGCAAACAGAACTTTGAGGTCAGCGGCTCGAACAAGGCGCAGGGCAAGGGTTCCAGTCGTGCCGATAATACCTTTACTGGCACCTTGACGACCACGGTAGTGGGCGTTCTGCCCAATGGCAACCTGCAGGTTGCGGGTGAAAAGCAGATTGCCATTAACCGTGGCAGCGAATACATCCGTTTTTCCGGCGTGGTGGACCCGCGCTCCATTTCCGGCAGCAGTACCGTGCCCTCCACTCAGGTGGCCGATGCCCGTATCGAGTTTCGTAGCAAAGGGGTCATGGACGAAGTCCAGACCATGGGCTGGCTACAGCGTTTTTTCCTGAATATTTCCCCGTTCTGAGCCTTTTGCTTGATATGGCGTTTTCCATGAGTCGTACTCGTTTTTTTTCTTATCGCCATGTGCTGCAAGCTGCCATGCTGGCGGCGGGCCTGCTGCTGGCGCCGACCAGCCTGGCCGAGCGTATCAAGGATCTGGCGTCTATTCAGGGCGTCCGTGATAATCCGCTGATTGGTTATGGCCTGGTTGTGGGTCTGGATGGTAGTGGCGACCAGGTGCGGCAAGCGCCCTTCACCCAGCAAAGCTTGACCAATATGCTGTCCCAGTTGGGGGTGACGATTCCTCAGGGCAGCAATATGCAGCTCAAAAACGTTGCGGCCGTCATGGTGACCGCCCGTTTGCCTGCTTTTGCCCGTCCTGGTCAGTCTGTGGATGTGGTGGTGTCCTCCATGGGTAACGCCAAGAGTTTGCGTGGTGGCACCTTGTTGATGACGCCGCTCAAAGGCGCGAACGGACAGGTCTACGCCATCGCCCAAGGCAATTTGCTGGTCGGCGGGGCAGGGGCCGAAGCCGGGGGCTCCAGCGTACAGGTCAATCAGCTCAATGGTGGCACGATTCCCGGTGGCGCAACGGTTGAGCAAAGTGTGCCCACGACCTATGCACGCGATGGTGTGATCAATCTGGAAATGAATTCCTCGGATTTTGGTACGGCCCAGAATGTGGTGGCGGCCTTGAACAAGCAATTCGGTCCTTCTACGGCAACGGCACTGGATGGCCGTTTGATTCAGGTGCGTGGTCCTTTGGATCCGCAGGCTCAAACGGCCTTTATTTCGCGTGTTGAAAACCTGCAGGTGAACCTGCCACCGGCACGGGCTCGCGTGGTGATCAATGCCCGCACGGGTTCGGTGGTGATGAACCGCACCGTCACCATTGATGAAGCGGCGATTGCTTACGGCAATCTGTCTGTGGTCATCAGCCGTCAAGCGCAAGTCAGCCAGCCGGATACGCCGTTTGGCGGCGGTCAGACCGTGGTGGCTGACAACACCCAGATTGAAATGCGCAGTGATAGCGGCTCCTTGCAACGTGTCAAGACCAGCGCCAATCTGGCCGACGTGGTCCGCGCCTTGAATGCCTTGGGTGCCACCCCTCAAGACTTGTTGTCCATTTTGCAGAACCTGAAAAGCGCGGGCGCTTTGCGGGCCGATCTGGAGATCATCTAATGACGGTGCAGTATTTCCCGCGTCCTGGCACAGGAACGCAGGTTTCGATCTTTGACCCGCAACAACTGGCCCAGTTGCGTCGGCAGGCTGGGCAGGATGGTCAGAATCAGGCCACCCAACTGCAAGTGGCCCGCCAGTTTGAGTCCCTGTTCATTCAGAATATTTTGAAGCAGGCGCGGGCCGCCAACCTCCCGGGTGGCATGTTCGACACGCAGTCTGTACGGATGGCGCAAAGCCTGGGGGACGAACAACTGGCCATGCAGTTGGCTGACCCAGGCATTGGTTTGGCCAAAGCCTTGCAAGCGCAGATGAGTGGGCAGTTTAGCGAGCCCTTTGGTGCCGCGTCCTATGATCCGGAAGCCGCGCAGTCACGTCGGGCGGATCTTCGTTCGCGTATGCCCAATGACCGTTCCATTGATGCCGCCTCGATTGCTGAACTGATCGATAAGCTCAGCAACAACAGCACTGTGCAGCGCGTGTACTCCTCGATTCAGGGTGCGCCCAACCATATCCGCCAGTTTGTGGGCCGCATGAACATGGCCGCGAAAGTGGCCGCCGAAGATAGTGGTGTGCCAGCCAAACTGATCTTGAGCCAGGCGGCGCTGGAGTCGGGTTGGGGCAAGCGGGAAATCATGCACGCGGATGGTACCACCAGCCACAATCTGTTTGGTATCAAGGCCACGCCTTCCTGGAAGGGCAAAACGGTCGAGGTCATGACCACGGAATACCAGAACGGTGTGGCACGCAAAATGACGCAGACCTTTCGTGCTTATGACTCCTATGCCGAGTCGTTTGCGGACTACGCCCGCCTGATTGGCAATAACAAACGCTATGAAAGCGTAAAACAAGCGGCTTCGCCTCAAGAGGCCGCCCAGCGTATTCAGGACGCGGGTTACGCGACCGACCCCTCCTATGCCAAAAAACTGATTTCCATCATGGCCTACTTTGATGGTGGCAAGTCTTAATTACTGATACAGGTCTAAACAATGCACCGAGGTGGTCGTTAAAAAGCAGCATGTTCACTTTTCGCCTTGGACACAATGGGCCGGGCAGGACAGAAAGGATTTGATATGAATCTCGCCAACCTTGGTATTTCCGGCTTGTTTGCTGCTCAAAAGCGCATGCAGGTGACGGGCCACAATATTAATAATATCGATACCGCTGGCTATAACCGCCAATCGGTTCTGGTTGAGACGGCCGGTTCGGTAGGAAGTGGCAGTGGCTATTATGGCCGTGGCGTGCAGGTGGTCACCGTGCAGCGTTCCCATGACAACTTCTTGTATCAGCAGTTGATGCGCTCGCAAACGGCTGGTGCGGCTCTGGTCAGTTATGGAACCGAAATCTCCCAGTTGGACAATCTGTTCTCGGACCGTACGGTCGGTATCAGCCCGGCCTTGCAAAACTTTTTCAACGGCCTGGAGGCCGTCGCTTCGCAGCCAGCGGATCCTTCTGCGCGCCAGGAGCTGCTGGGCCGCGCCGAAAGTTTGACGACTCAGATTCGTGACGCGACGTCCTACATGAACCGCGTTAGCGAGAACATCAATACGCAGGTAGGCACCGCGGTTACCCAGATCAACAGCTATCTGGAACGGATTGATAACGTCAATAAACAGATCGTGGCTGCCAAGGGCACTACGCCCGGTCACGAACCCAATGACTTGCTCGATCAGCGTGAACAACTGGTGTCCGAGCTGGGTCAACTGGTGGATGTGAGTACCGTCGAGCAGGACGGGCGTTTGAGCGTGACTACGGCAGGTGGCCAGATGCTGCTGGGCGGTGATCGTATCTATCCCTTGCACGCCGTGCGCTCGGCTGAGAATCCCGAACGTATGGTGGTCGGCTTTACGTCCGCTTTGAACGTGGACGGCAAGATGGTGGTGTCCGAGTTCCGCGAAGGAGCCATTAAAGGCGGTACCTTGGGTGGCTTGTTGCAGTTCCGTCAGGAAAGCCTGGAGCCAGCCATCAATGCCTTGGGGCGTTTGGCCGTGGGGCTGGCCCACACGGTGAACGACATTCACCGTCAAGGCGTGGATTTGAAAGGGGACGCGGGCAAAGATCTGTTCAGCGTCAGTGGCCCGAAAGTCATTGCCAATGGCAATAACCCGGTCAGCAGTGGTGTTCCCGGCGTCTCTTTTTACAAAGACCTGGTGGATCCGGCAGATCCCAGCAAGGGTTACACCCAGCCCGTCGACAAATTAACGGGTGACAACTACCGCATCGAGCGCGTGGATGGCGGTTTTCAACTGCGTAACTTGAGCAGTAACGAAATTACTGCATTGAATGATCCGGATACGAACGGTGGGATCACACGGGTGGATGGTCTGGAAATTGATGTCTCCAGCTTAAAGAACCAGTCCCAGGATGGCGATTCCTGGTTGGTGCAACCCACCGTCAATGCAGGCAGCAGCTTGCAGGTAGAGATCAAGCGTCCGCAAGATATTGCGGCAGCGGATAAAGACACGGGTTCGGCTAACGGGGCGATTGCTCAACAATTGGCCGATCTGCGCAATACCAAAGTGCTGGCGGATGGCTCTTTGAGCCTGAATGATTCTTTTGGCCAGATCGTAAACCGTATTGCGGTGCAAACACAGCAAAACGGCACGGCGGCCAAGGCCCAATTAAAGCTGATTGAGCAAAACTACGCCGCTCAGCAATCCTTGTCCGGTGTGAACAAGGACGAGGAATACATCATGCTCCAGCGTTTTCAGGAGCAGTATCAGGCGGCTGCCCGCCTGATTGATGTCAGCTCCCAGATGTTTGACACCCTTTTAGGCCTGCGTAATTGAATACGGCTCTTTGGTCTTGAAATTGGAACCTTGCTATGCGTATTAGTTCTTCTCTTTTCTTTCAGACGGGCCTGACTTCGATTAACAAGCAGCAGTCCGATCTGATGCGGGTTTTTCAACAGATAGGCTCGCAAAAACGGATGATCACCCCTTCGGATGATCCACTGGCCTCGGCTCAGACCATCAATCTGGCGCAATCCCAGGCGATGGACAAGCGTTACGGTGAAAACCGCGAGGTGGCCATGCGCGCTTTGGGGGAAGAAGAAAACCTGCTCAACGCCGTCAACCTGCAGTTGCAAGGCGTTCAGACCCGTTTGGTGGAAGCGTCTACTGGCACCATGTCTGATGCTGACCGCAGCACCTTGGCCACGGTAATGGAAAGTGCTCTGGATACCTTGTTTGGTTTTGCCAATACCAAAGATGGTTCAGGACAGTATTTGTTCTCCGGCTCGAAAGGCACGACACAAGCGTTTGAACGCTCGGGCAATAGCTTTACCTATACCGGCGATACCAACAGTCGTGATATTCAGGTTGAGCAAACCCGCCAGATGGATTCGGCAGATCATGGCCGTACCATTTTTGAGCGCGCCAATCCGGGTTCGACGGCCTATTTCACCCAGGCTGGCAGCAATACCGGCTCGGCGGTGGTGAGCGCCCCTAACGGCAACTCGTCCTTGAGCGGGGCAGAGGCTAATTACACCATTCGTTTTACGTCGGAAACCGAGTACGACATTGAAGTGAATGGTGCGGTGGTCAGCCAGGGTGTACTGGATGAGAACGAGCGCCAGCGTATCAGTCTGCCCGGCGGCGTCAGTGTTCAGATTGAAGGCAAGCCCGCGGTGGGCGACAGCTTTGAGGTCAGCTCGGTAGATAGCACCAGCTCGGCTGATATGAATATGTTCAACACCTTGCAATCGGTGGTTGAGGCCTTGCGTAAACCTGTCAGCGGTGATCCGGCTGCTCAGGCCGAGTTCCGCAATACGATGAACTCAGCCATGCAGCGCCTGGGGGAGAACTTTGACAATGTGCAGACCGTGATTTCTTCGGTTGGTACGCGCATGAACGAGATTGATGCCTTGAGTGCCAATGGGGCCGCCCGCGCGTTGAACTACACCAATGAGCTTTCACGTCTGGAAGATCTGAATATTTTTCAGGCTTCCACGGATCTGGAGTTGCGCAAGGCGGCGTTGGAAATGTCAGCCATGGCGTTTCAGACGATTCAGAGCATGAGCTTGTTCAATATGAATCGCTAAGTCTGCGTACTTTTTTGGGTGGTTTTTCCTTAACCGGCAGTCAAGCACCACATGCGGGAATCTTCTATGCTTTTTAAGAATTTGAGTCTAAAGGTCGGCATGACCTTTTGTATTGCTGCTTTGATGGCATTGACAGTGGCCATGGCAGGCTGGGCCCTGTATTACTTTCATGGTCTGTTGGCCTTGGGGTCGGGCGATACCGTACTGCGTACCTTGCAAGCGCAGCAAAGCACGTTCAATACCGTCCTGACCGTTGTACTGGTGCTGGCCGTTCTTTTGGGCCTGGCCGCGATCAGCTACTTCTTTCGTCGTGTGGTGCGTCCTTTGGGCGACTTCGCCTTGTATTTTGATGCCATTGCCAAAGGTGATTTGACCCAGCGTATCCGTGTGCTGACCGCCAATGAAATTGGCGATCTGTTCGAGTCGCTGGGCCGTATGCAGGAGTCGCTGGTCAAGACAACCACTACCGTGCGTTTGGGTTTGGAAGAGATTCACGCCGGTGCACAGGAAATTGCCCAGGGCAATACCAATATCAGTAGCCGTACCGAAGAGCAGGCCGCTTCCTTGCAGCAGACCGCAGCCAGCATGGAACAGTTGGCCGGCACCGTTCGCCAGAATGCGGACAATGCTCAACAAGCCAACCAACTGGCTGCAACGGCCTCGGATGTGGCTCATCGCGGGGGCAGTGCGGTCAATGAAGTGGTTGCAACCATGCAAGGCATTTCGGCCAGCTCCAACAAGATTTCCGATATTGTGGGCGTGATCGACAGCATTGCCTTCCAGACCAACATTCTGGCTCTGAATGCGGCTGTGGAAGCGGCGCGTGCCGGTGAGCAAGGCAAGGGGTTTGCAGTGGTGGCGGCAGAAGTGCGAGCCTTGGCCCAGCGCAGTGCTCAGGCTGCCCGTGAAATTACCGCCTTGATTGAGGACTCGGTGCGCAAGGTCACAGAAGGCTCCTCGCAAGTGGAACGTGCCGGTGCCACCATGCAGGAAATTGTGGATTCTGTGCGCCGAGTGACTGACATCATGGGTGAGATCACCGCCGCCACGATTGAACAGTCCTCCGGGATTGATCAGGTCAACCGTGCCGTGTCGCAAATGGACGAAACGACTCAGTACAACGCCCGTCTGGTCGAGCAAGCCGCCCTGGCATCCTCTGGCCTGAGCGAGCAGGTGACCAAGGTAAACCAGGCCATCGGTTTCTTTCGTTCACCTGGTACCGAAGTGATTGATGTCAGCGCCCGCCGGGTTGCCAATCGTCGCAGTGTCAGTGCCTCCACTTCCGATGTGGAGCCGCGCCGCAGCCCCTCCTTGAAAGGCAGTACGCCAGCCGGCAAGCCGGCCAGTACCGCCACCAAGGGTTTGTCTGCCCCGGTCAAGGCAACTGCACCTGCCAAAGCGCCGGCCGCCGCCGCGCAAGACGATAGCCAGCGCCTGCTGCGCCCCGACTTGAGTGGCAAGCAAAACAGCGCATCCTCCGATGATGATTGGGAGGAGTTTTAATGGCTTGTACCCGACGAAGTACCTGGGTCGGGCGGGGACGTAAGGCGCTGATAGGTTTGTGTTTGCTCACTCTGGTCGCGTGCGCCACCCAGGGGTCCTCTTTCAAGGCCTCGGGCTTGAATGATCTGATCCTGGGCCAAAGCACGCGTGCCGATGCCGAGTTGTCCTTGCAAGGTCGCCCTCATCAGGTTTACCGACAGCTCGATGGCAGTGAAATGGCCGTTTGGTTCCAGGGTACAAGCCTGGCAACGGACGCGGTTTATTTTCGACAGGAACTGTGGCTTCAATTTGATGCCCAGGGGCGTTTCCAGCAAGTGGTCAAACGCAGTCACATTCCTTCTATGTATCGCGAGCAGGCGCGCAGCGCCGCCACCGGCTCGGTCACGATTGAACACCCTGGCACGGACATGATCACCATCTTGCCGGTCAGTCACTAGAGTTTTCTTTGGATTTAGCCAATGCTGGGTATTGAAAGCAGTCTTCCGTCCGCGTCCCGCGCTTCTACACGTCGTTCCTCCAAATCGTTTCGCCCCAGTCTGAAGTCGGCTTCGGGTCTGAAAATCAACACCATGTTGATGATTTGCATGGCTTTTTTTCTGGTCCTGATTGTAGCGGTAGGGGGGCTGGCAGCCTATTACCTGCAGCAAAGCGGCGATGCCTTGCGCACGATCAATCGCCAGGATCAGCGTGCCATGCAGATCCTGCAACTGAATAACAATATGATGGAAGCCCGTGTCAGCCTGATGAGTGCGGCGCGCTTTTATCAGGAAGCAGGCATCGATAACGACACCAATATGCTGCAAAGTGCAGACAATCTGGTGATTATGGCCAACCAGAAGCTGGATGAGGTGCGTAAGGCCTTTGCCGATATTCGCGCCAATATGCCGACCGAGCCGGAGTTGCGTCGCTTGGCCATGGGCTTGGTCGCTTCCTACCAGGCTTATCTGGACGACGGGATTGAGCCCATGGTCCAGGCCCTGGAAACCCGTGATTACAGTACGTTCTATTTTGTCAGTGAAGGCTTTGGTGTTTTGCGTGCCGCCACGTTCCAGTTTCGCATTGAGGAGCTGAGCAAGTTCTACAACGAGCAGACTGATGTGCTGCTGGAGCAGACCGAGCTGCAAACCCGTGTGGCCAACATCGTCATTGCGGTGGCCTTGTTGCTGGGGCTTGCCATTATTGTGGCCATGCGTTTGATACTGGGCCGTGTCGCTTTGAAGCCTTTGCGAGAAGCGGGTATGCATTTTGACTATATTGCCAATGGTGATCTGACCAAGAAGATTACCTATCGTTCGGCCAATGAGGTGGGGGTTTTGTATGACGCCATGCGTCGCATGCAGCAAAGCTTGCAAGGCATTGTGCTGACTGTGCGTCAAGGTGTGGACGAGATTGCGTCGGGCTCCTCGCAAATTTTCGCAGGTAATACCGATCTTAGTTCCCGTACCGAGCAACAGGCTGCTGCTTTGCAGGAAACGGCAGCCAGCCTGGAAGAGTTGGCCAGCACCGTGCGTCAGAATGCGGACAATGCGGGTCAGGCAGACCAACTGGCGCATAACGCCGCCAAGGTGGCCCGTCAGGGAGGAGAGTCTGTGGGTGCGGTGGTCAACACCATGAACCAGATTTCGGCCCGTTCCGGACAGGTGGCTGACATCGTGAACGTGATCGATGGCATTGCCTTCCAGACCAATATTCTGGCCTTGAACGCGGCGGTGGAAGCGGCTCGCGCCGGTGAGCAGGGCAAAGGCTTTGCCGTGGTAGCCGGTGAAGTACGCAGTCTGGCCCAGCGCAGCGCGCAAGCGGCCAAGGAAATCAAGGGCTTGATTGAAGCCTCGCAAAATGAAGTCCAGACGGGTACGCAGCAAGTGGCCAGCGCCGGTGACATTATTCAGGAAGTGGTACGTGCCGTGAACAGCGTGACCACCTTGATGAGCGAGATTTCCTCCGCTTCCCAAGAGCAAACTGCAGGTATTGAGCAGATCAATACCGCCGTGGCCCAAATGGATGCTGTGGTGCAGCAAAACGCATCCTTGGTAGAGGAAGCGGCAGCAGCAGCAGGCTCTTTGCAGTCTCAATCCGAAACCCTGGCCGAGGCGGTTTCCCAGTTCAAGGTACAGGAAGGCGATGTCATCGACATGGCCGAGCGCGATTACGATCGTTTGCGCTAAGCGTTTTGCGGGATAAAAACTGGCGTATGCCTATAGTTGAAATCCCCTAGAAAAACAGGGCGTGTGACGGTCATGCTGCATGGCACAATAATTCTTTGTCCATAGCCATCAGAGACGCCCCATGTCCTTCGCGATTCCCGGTGAATCCGTGGCCAAGACGGCGGTGCGCCAAAAGGCGCCCGGCATCTTGGCCTGGTTGATTGCTTACCCGCCTTTTGATCAGATGCAGGCGCAGCACTGTGATTACCTGATCGAACATAGCGAGCTGCGGTTTTTTTCAGCCGGACAAGTGCTGTTGGAAGAAGGCGCACGCGTTGATCAACTCTACATCGTTCGCCAAGGGCAAATTACCTGTCAGGCACAGGGTGAAACGCAAGAGTATGTAGAGGGCGATCTTTTGCCCGTGCGTGAGCTGGTCTCGGGCCAGCCTTTGGGCAGTGCGTATCAGGTGCAGGAAGACTGCTTTACCTTGTGCGTGGCCGGTGAAGCGGTTGCGCATTTGTTAAGTGTGAGCGAACCTTTCCGGGATTACTGCCTGCGAGGTACCAGCAGTTTGTTGGCTTCGGTCTGGCGTAGCGCCCAGCAAAGCGCCAGTGCTGATCTGGGTGCCAGCTATACGCTGGACATGAGTCTGCAAGCCCTGACCGAACGTGGTTTGCTCAGTTGCCTGCCAGACTGTCCGGTAGAGCAGGCCGTGAAAGACATGCACGAGCGTCAGGTGAGCAGCATGGTTGTGGTCAATCCGGACCAGCATTTGTTAGGCATCTTTACCTTGCGAGACTTGCGCCGTCTGGTGGCCGGTGGCCAGTACGACCCGACCCAGGCCATGTCTGAGGTCATGACACCCGATCCGGTCTGGCTGGTTCCGCAATCGTCGGCCTTTGATGCGGCCTTGCTGATGGTGGAGCACCAAATCGGCCATATTTGCCTGGTTCAAGACCACAAGGTCGTGGGCATGGTGTCCGAGCGTGATGTGTTCTCTTTGCAGCGCGTGGACCTGGTGCATTTGTCGCGTGCCTTGCGCTGTGCGCAAGACGTGTCGGTGCTGGTGCGCCTGCAGTCCGATATTGGGCGGCTGGTGGATGCCATGCTGGCTCACGGTGCCCGTTCCGAACAGTTAACTGCGGTGATTACGCGCTTGAATGATCACACGGTTCAGCGCACGATTGAGTTGACCTTGCCCGGCTCCGGCTTGGATGGCATCGAGTTCTGCTGGCTGGCTTTTGGTAGTCAGGCCCGTGGCGAGCAAACCCGCCATACGGATCAGGACAACGGGATTTTGTTTGCCGCCCATTCCCCTGAGCAGGCCAAGGCTTATCGGGCTTTGCTCTTGCCGTTTGCGCGGCGGGTCAATGAAGCGTTGGATCGTTGTGGGATGGCCTGGTGTACCGGCAATATCATGGCCAGCAATCCTGATCTTTGCCTGTCGGAGGCCGAGTGGTGGCATCGCTTTCAGATCATGATTGAACGGCCTGCCCCCGAGCAGTTGCTGGAGTCCACGATTTACTTCGATTGCCGTGCCATCTGGGGCCAGAGCAGTATGCTGCAACGTATGCAGCGCCGGGTACTGGGCATGGTGAACGATAACCCTGTGTTCCAGCGCATGCTGGCTCAAAGTACCTGTCAGACCCGTATTCCCAGTGGTAAAAAGCGCAGTCGCCTGGAAGCCTTGATGGGGCAGGGTGATGACAAGCTGGATATCAAGAAACAGGCCTTGGCACCGATGGTGGATGTGCTGCGTGTGCTGGCCCTGGCGCATGGTTGCGAACTACCCTCGTCCATGGACAGGCTGGCCGTACTGACCCAGCGTGGTGTTTTTACGGCTGAGGAATCAGAAGGCTTGTGCGAGGCTTACCGTTATCTGCAATTGTTGCGCTTGCAGCATCATCAGACCCAGTTGCAGCAGGGACAGGAACCCAACAATCTGGTGCGTTTGAATGCTTTGGGTGCATTGGATGCGCGTGTCTTGCGTGAAGCCTTGTCCCAAGTGCGTCGAGCCCAACGCATTCTGGCATTCCGGTATCGCTTATGAAATTGTTTTCCTGGTTATCTTGGCGTAAAGCTGCTTTGGCGGCACGCAGCCCTTCCTTGTCCTGGAGCGAGGTTGATGAGCTGGCGTTGGATAAAGCGGCGTTTACCGTGTTGGATCTGGAGACCAGCGGTCTGGAGCCCAAGCGCCACCATATTGTGCAAATGGGTGCGGTACGGCTGGAAAGCGGGTCTATTGCCTTGGGCAACGTCTGGTCCGGTCTGGTTCGGACTCACGGTGAGTGCAGTCCGGAAAGCCTGCTGATTCATGAGATCAGCCCGCAGCAACAGGAGAAAGGCGAGCCGTTACCACAGTTGATGCGTGACTTTGCGCGTTATTCAGAAAACACGGTGTGGGTGGCCTGGGATGCCGACTTTGACCTGGCCTTTTTGGATCGTGCCTGGCCGCAGGCCGGTTTGGAGCAGGCCCGGCCTTTGTCGCTGGATTTGGCTGAACTGGCTGCGTGTGTATTGCCCGACTGGCGTGGTCGTCGTCTGGGCCTGGACGATTGTCTGACCTATTGTGGCCTGCCCGTCAGTGAGCGCCATGATGCCTTGGGCGATGCCTTGGTCAGTGCACAGTTGATGCAGCTATTGATTGGACGTGCCCGGCAAAAAGGCGTTTTGACTATCGGGCAGGCCCGACGCCTGATGCAGTCACACAGGCAGCGGCAGTCCCACGCGTTTTAAGAGCCGGCCAGCCCAAAGGCAACCCGCATCATGGCCTCGTAGCCGGAATTGAACAGTTGGGCCAGGAACGGGGTGGTTTGCGGGATCACGACCACAAGCAATGTCAGGCCGACCGTCAGCGTAATCGGGAAACCGACGGCAAAAATCGTCAATTGCTGGGCGGTACGGTTCAATATCCCGAAGGCCAGGTTAATGGTCAGCAGCACAATAATCAGCGGCAGGGCCAGCAACATGCCTGACACCCACAATTCGCTGCTCCAATCCAGCAAGGCACCCCAGCCATTGATGTTCAGGTCCGCGCCGATGGGCAGGACATGGAAGGTGCGCACCAGCACACCCAGCAAGAGCAAGTGACCATTCAGGGCCAGAAAGGTCAGGACTGCAATGACATTCAGCAAACGTGACAGCACGGCGGTATTCGCGCCGGTGGCGGGGTCAAAAAACGAGGCAAAAGACAAGCCCATTTGCAGACCGATAAATTCGCCTGCGGTTTGTACCGCCGCAAACACGATACGCATGGTCAAACCCAGTGCAACCCCGATGAGCACTTGCTGAGCCGCAATCAGCAAGGCCTCGTAAGAGGCGGTGGGCAGATCGGGCAGAGGCGGTAGCGAGGGCGCGACAATCAGGGTCAGGACAAAGCCCAGACCCACTTTGGCCCGTTTGGGGATGGCGGACTCACTGAAAAAGGGAACCGTGGCCAGGGTGGCCAGAATACGGATGAAGGGCCACAGAAAGGCATTGAGCCAGGCATAGAGCTGGGCGGAGTTCAGGTCGAGCACGGCAATCCTAAGGCTTGTTCGCTGGACAAGGCATTGCGCTTTGCCAGTCACGGATTTGCGTACTCACGGAAGGCTCCTTGTCGCGGTGGTCGGTTTTAGTTGACCAGCCCAGGAATGCCACGCAACAGGCCCTGCATGTAGTCAACCATATTGCTGATCAACCACGGACCCAGCAGCACAACGGTAATGCCCATGGCCAGCAGCTTGGGGATGAAGGACAGGGTCATCTCGTTGATCTGGGTGGCCGCCTGAAAAATACTGATGCCCAAACCGACCACCAGCACCACAATCAGCATGGGGCCGGCCATGGACAGAGCCAGTTTCAGGGCGGTATAGGTCATGGACATGACGGTTTCGGGAGTCATGGCAGTCCTTTATTGGTAGAAGCTGCGGGCCAGGGAGCCGAGCAACAGATGCCAACCATCGGCCAGCACAAACAGCATGAGCTTAAAGGGCAGTGAGATGGTTACGGGCGGGACCATCATCATCCCCAGGGACATCAGGACGCTGGCAATGACCAGGTCAATAATCAGAAAGGGAATGAAAATCGTAAAACCGATCTGGAAGGCAGTTTTCAGCTCGCTGGTGACAAAGGCGGGCACCAGCACGCGCAAGGGGACGTCTTCCGGGGTTTGCAGTTCAGCCACGCCCGCCATATCGCCAAACAGCTTCAAATCCGCCTCGCGGGTTTGATGCAGCATAAAGGTTTTCAGGGGTTGGGCGCCTTGCTCCAGCGCGGTTTCAAAGCTGATCTTGTTCTCCGACAAGGGTTTGTAGGCGTCCTGATACACCTGATCAAACACGGGTGACATGACAAAGAAGGTCAGAAACAGGGCCAGGCCCACCAACACCATATTGGGCGGTGCTGTGCCCGTACCCATCGCATTTCGCAGCAGCCCCAGCACAATGATGACGCGGGTAAAGCCGGTCATCATCAGCAAGGCGGCTGGCAAAAAGGACATCATGGTCAGCATGGCCAGTGTCTGGATGCTGAGCGACCAGGTTTGCGAACCGTTGGGGCCGGCTGTGCTGGTAATGGCCGGAACAGCCTGGGCCCAGGTCTGGGACGGCAGGAGCAGGCCCATCAAGGCCAAAAGCACGAGCAGGCCGATGCGTTGAGCGGGGGAGAGGAGTGCGGTCATGATGCGGTCAGCGGGGCGCACGGTGCTGGTTCAGATGGGTCTGGAAGTCCGGCTCGGAGCCTGCAGGCGTCTTGGTGTGCAGCAGGCTGATCTGTTGAGGGGTGATGCCAATCAGAATTTCGTGGTCATCAATCTGGACCAAGGCCACGCTGCTGCGTGGCCCCAGGCGTTGATTGTCCAGAATCTTGATGCGTTGCTGGTTTTTGTTTTTTAGCAGCCCGCCTCGGCGGGCAAGCCAGGCTGCTGCCAGAATCAGGCCTACAACCAGCAGCAGGCTAAGCATGATTCTGACGAGCTGGGCTTGTTCCATGTTCTAGCGGCGGCCGTTCAGGCGCTGGATACGATCCGACGGGGTGACGATGTCGGTGACACGAATACCGTATTTGTCGTCCACCACAACGACTTCGCCCTGGGCGATCAGGTAGCCGTTTACGTATATATCCAGCGGTTCACCGGCCAGACCGTCCAGCTCCACCACCGAGCCCTGGCCCAGTTGCAGAATGTTCTTGATGGTCAGGCGTGTGCGGCCCAGCTCCACCGACAACTGGACCGGAATGTCCATGATCATGTCGATATCGGTGGTGGCATTGGCCTGGGCGTGCTCGATGGGCGGGAACAGGTTGCTGGCGGGGCTGGGCTCGTGTGCAGGTGTGGCCGCGCTTTGCTCGGCCAGGGCCGAGGCCCAGTCATCTTCCAGGGGTTGTTCCAATCCTTGGGCTTGGGTGCTGCTTTGGCTGCCAGCCTGTTGTTCAGCCATCGCGGCTGCCCAGTCGTCCTCGGGCGCAGACCGGTCGTTAGGGTTGTGAGGGTCGCTCATAGGGACTTACCTTTCGTCAAATCGCTGTCGTGGGTGGCCAAGATGTTTTCTACCCGCAAAGAGTAGTGGCCGCCGGAGGTGCCGTAGTGGCATTCCAGAATGGGTACGCCATCCACGTGGGCTTCAATAAGGGTGGGGATTTCAATCGGCAACACATCATTGACCTTGAGCTGGGTCAGCTCGGCAATCGTCATGTCTATGTTGACGAAGTTGGCAATCAGTTCGACCTCGGCGCTACGCACCTGGCGCGAGAGCTGGTGAGTCCAACGCTGGTCAATGTCATTGGTGCCTTTGTCCTGCAAGGGACGCGTCAGAAGGTCGCGCACTGGCTCGATCATGGAGTAGGGCAGGCAGATGTTCAGGTTGCCGCCCTGGGCACCAAATTCAATATTGAAGGAGGTCACCACCACAATGTCATTGCTGCTGCTGATGCTGGCAAACTTGGTGTGCATCTCCGAGCGCATGTACTCCGCTTCCAGCGGGTAGATGGACTCCCAGGCACCGCAGTAGCTCTCCAGGGTCAGGGTCAGCAAACGCTGGATGATGCGCTGTTCGGTGGTGGTGAAATCGCGGCCTTCGACACGGGTGTTGTAGCGGCCATGGCCACCAAACAGGCTGTCGATAATCAAAAAGACCAGGTTCGGGTCGAAGGTAAACAGCGACACGCCCCGCAAGGGCTTTAAGGAAACCATGTTCAGGTTGCTGGGCACGGGCAGGTTGCGCTCGAAGTCCGAGTACTTCTGAATACGAATGGAGCCGACCGTAATGTCCGCATTGCGGCGCATGAAGCTGAGCATGGTCGAGCGCAAGCGACGGGCAAAACGCTCGTTGATCAGCTCCAGAGTCTGCATGCGGTGACGCACTACCCGGTCTGGCGAGGTCAGGTCATAGGCCCGTACGCCAGTCAGGTTTTCGTTCAAGGGCTTGGTGTCAGCGCCTTCGCCGGTTACACCGGCCAGCAGTGCATCGACTTCGTCTTGGGATAGGAAGCTCTGATACGACATTTATTGGATGACAAAGGCGGTGAACAGGACATCATTGATGGTCGGTACAGCCGTGTTGGAGGCGTAGGGCTCTTTCAGGCCGGCGCTTAGCTGAGCAACCAAGGCTTGACGCCCTTCGGAAGTCTGGATGTAGGTGGGGCGTTGCTCAGCCAGAATCTTGAGTACGCGGTCACGCACCATGGGCATATACTCCAACAGCATGGCACGCGAGCCATCGTCCTGAACACGCAAGGTGATGCCTACGTACAGGATACGCGAGCGACCATTCTCGTTCAGGGTGACGGTAAAGGGGTCCAGCGGCGCAAAGATAGGCTTGACGTTGACCTTGACCTCCGGGGGGGCATCAGGAGCGGGGGCGGCTTCAACCGACTGCCCTTTTTCTGCCCAGGCCAACCAGGCAGGCGTGCTGCTTTGTTGCAGGGAGTAGTACAGCGTTGCGCCCACGCTAGCGGCGATAATAAACAGAACCAGCAGACCGGTTTTCATCAGGCGTGCAAGTTTGGTGGGTGCTTTTCGGGCCATGTGATGTGAGCGATGAATTTTCTAGCGTATTACAAACAGACAAACGCATGTCTGGCCTGAGCCTGACTGCATGCCTGGGCTATTGTGCCGGAGGTCAGACAGGACAGGCCCGGCGAATAGACGCTGCTTTTCGAGCTTAATCATGCTTTTTGCCGGGCTGTCTGTGAGGCTGTGAGTCAGGCGAAGGTATCAACCAGCGCGTCAGGGTTCAGCGAGCGGCTGGCGCTGCTGTTCACCAAGGGGCTGGAGTCGTCAGCGGCGGTCACGCCGTTCAGGCTGAAGGCGGTTTGATCACCCTGATTACCCTTGGCAGCCAGTTGTTCGTGAAAAGCCTGGTGTGAGGCGTGTTGATCACCTACATCAGCCTGTCCCAGGCTCAGGCCACTTTCCGCAAACTGCTGCTGTAGCTGTTGCAGGGATTGTTCCAGGGTGTGGCGGACTTGGGCATGGGGTGAGGTAATCATGGCGTGTGCCACGCCGTCCTGCATCTGCAAGGTAATGCGCAAGGGGCCCAGTTCGGGTGGGTCCAGGCGGATATCGGCACTTTGAACGCCACCCTGAGTCTGTTGGGCCAGGGTAATCATTTGACGACCCATGGCGGCTCCCCATTCGGGGGAATGTACCGGTGTGGCAACGGCCAGCGTCATGGGGCCGGGTAACGTCGCCGGGCTGTGGGCCTGCGTTGCGCCCGGTGTGGCGCTTAGTTGGGCCAGCAAGGAGGCATCCAGCGCGGGCAGGTTCAGATTCACGCCAGCGCGCGCGTCTTCAGCCATTTTTCGACCCAAGGCAGTCAGGGATGCCGAGGCTGCATCCATCCTCAACGGAGTCTGGGACCAGGTCGCATTCGTGCTGTTGTCGGTGGCAAGTGGGTTGGAGGCCAGCACGTGTGCGGTATGGATGGCAGGTTTACGGGTGGCAGTGGCAGCGACTGGATGGCTGATTTCAAGGGCGTTGGGCGCAGTCAGTTCAGCCTTCAGGTCAACGTCGGTTGGCGCCTCAGTTGCGTTCAAGGGGAGCGTCTGGGGCTGACGGCGAATGTTCTCGCCTAGTTCGGCTGTCAGAATCTGGTGTGTATCAGCCCCGCTCAGAGGCAGTTTGCCATCGCTTGCCACCGCTTTGGGATCTGCCTTGCCATTCTTGATGGCCTGCACTTGGGACAGAATCGACAAGGCCATGGCGGGCAGGCCACTCTCGGCCTGGGCCTCGGTGTCCAGGTTCACATCGCTTTGATCGGCAAGCAGCAAAGCGGGGTCTTGGATCAGGGTGTCCAGCTCGTTGGTGTCGGCTTGTTCGGCCACCGCGTCTGCCAGTTTGGGATTGTCTGTAGGAACCTGGGTTTTGGCACTGTCCTGTTTGGCAGGTGCCGGTGTTTTGCCAGCCCCTTTGTTTTGCACCTGTTGCTGTTGCGTTTGCAAGTGCCGGGCAAAGCCTTCGTCTTTGGGCGCGTGCGCAGCCGCAGGCCCGGCCGTGTGAGTGGCGGGGGCCGAGGGTGCGGCAGGGGCCGCAGGTAAAACCGAAAGAGTGGGCGAAGTCATGGCGGCGCTTGTTTAATAGGCGGTCTGGCTACGGGTAAAGAGACGAGCAGCGATTTCATCGCTGTTTCGTTGTTCCATTCTTTGTTGCTGGACGTGTTGGGTCTGGAGCCGGCGGTCAATCAAGGTTTCATAGGCCTTCAAGCGTTGCTGGTGGCCATACCAGAGCTGGCGTCCTTGCTCCATTTTCTCTTCCAGCGCTTGGATAACACTATTTTGCTGGGAAATAGCCTGGTCCAATGTCACGATAAAGCGGCGGAAATTGTGGTAGTTCGCCATGGTTACCCCTGTTTGGCCTACATTGAGCAGGCGCTGGGCGTAGTCCTGGCGATAGGTCTGCAACATCTCCAGTTGCGAATGAGCGGCATCGCGCTCGGCGCGCAGCTCCTGCAAATGGCGGGCCGCCTCGTCCACATTGTTTTGACTGAGATCGACCAGCGTATGTAAAGAGGCGTTGGCTTTCATGGTTATTGCTCGCTATTTAGAACGGCGTTCAATTCATCAAAGGCGCGTGGCACGTCCACACGTTGCTGCATACCCTGGCGCAGGTAGGCTTCCAGCCAGGGGAAACGGTCGATGGCCTGATCAATGGCAGGATCGTTGCCACGGGTGTAGGCACCGACTGCAATCAGGTCGCGGTTGCGTTGGTAGCTGGAGAGCAGGCCCTTGAAGCGGTGTACCCTCTTGACCTGTTCCGGATCCACAATGCTGGGCATGACCCGCGAGATGGAGGCTTCGATATCAATGGCCGGGTAGTGGCCGGTTTCCGCCAGACTGCGCGACAGCACAATGTGGCCGTCCAGAATTGCGCGGGCCGAATCGGCAATGGGGTCTTGCTGGTCGTCACCCTCGGTCAGCACGGTGTAGAAGGCGGTGATCGAGCCGCAGCAGCCTTGTGCATTGGGCTCGCCATTGCCAGCGCGTTCCACCAGTGCAGGCAGCTTGGCAAACACGGAAGGGGGATAGCCCTTGGTGGCGGGCGGCTCGCCAATGGCCAAGGCGATTTCACGCTGGGCCATGGCATAGCGCGTCAGTGAATCCATGATCAGCAAGACGTTTTTGCCTTCGTCACGGAAAAATTCGGCCAGCCGGGTGGCGTAGACCGCGCCTTGCAAACGCAGCAAGGGCGAGACGTCAGCCGGTGCTGCAACCACGACCGAGCGCCGCAGACCTTCTTCGCCCAGGTTGTGCTCAATAAACTCTTTCACTTCGCGGCCTCGCTCACCGATCAGGCCCACGATAATAATGTCGGCCTGGGTGTAGCGGGCCATCATGCCCAGCAGCACACTTTTGCCCACGCCGGACCCGGCAAACAGGCCCATGCGCTGACCACGACCTACCGTCAGCAAACCATTGATGGCACGTACACCCACGTCCAGCACGGTGTCGATGGGGCTGCGCTTGAGCGGGTTAGGGGTGGTGTGACTGAGCGAGACGCAGGCTTGTGCGTCGATCGGGCCTAAACCGTCCAGAGGATTGCCGCTGCCATCGACGACTCGACCCAGCAAGCCGGGGCCAACCGGGACATGGCGGGAGCGCGCCTGGGCGGGCAGGCTGTCGGGCTGATCGGAGTCGGGCAGGGGGACGGGCGGCTGCAATTGAGCCTCAACCGGTACAACACGCGCGCCGGGAGGCAGGCCGGAGATTTCACTCAAGGGCATCAAATAGAGGGATCTGCCCTCAAAGCCCACAACCTCGGCTTCAGCCCAGATGTTTTGCGCGGCAGACAGTTCCACTTTGCAGGCGGCCCCGACGGCCAGCTTCAAACCGGTGGCTTCCAGAACCAGACCCGTGGCACGCACTACGCGGCCACTGCGCAGGTTCGGCTCAATAGCCTGGACTCGTTGCTGTGCGGAGAGCAACTGGGCGCGCCAGCGTTCGGGGGAGGAGGCCAACACGGGCGTTGTCATCAGGGCTCCGAAGAGACGGGCAGGCCCAGGCTGGCCAGGGCGCGTTTCCAGCGGGTGGCAAAGGTGGCGTCAATATCGCCATAGCTGGAGCGCACACGACATTCACCGCGTTGTAGTTGGGCATCTTCTTGCAGACGCCAGGCGCGCGGCTCGCCTTGCTCAATCAGAAACTCTCGTACCAGACTGATGTCGTCCGGGTGCAAGCTCAGCTCCAGAGCACTGGTATCGCCCGGATCACTGCGCAGCACTTCAGCCACCAGGTCACGAATGCGGCCAGGCTCGGCCTTGATGGTGCTTTGCAACACATGCTCGGCAATCCGTGTGGCCAGTTGAATCAGGGATTGGCCCATTTCCTGGTCCATCTTTTCGATGGACTGGGCGCAGTTCTGGTTCAAGGCAACAAATTCCTTGATGTATTGGTCAATCTGTTCCTGGGCCTTGGCCATTCCAGCCGCCATACCGGCTTCATACCCCTGGGCATGACCACTTTCCTGGCCCGCTGCCAGGCCGGCGGTATGACCCTGGTTGAAACCGGCCTGATAGCCTTGGGTGTGGCCTTCTTCCTGAGCCTGGCTGCGCTGGTTTTCCAGATCGCGTTGCAGTTCTTCCTGCGTAGGCGGGACGAATTCCGGTTCTTCCGGTTCTGGGGTGACAACAGGGTCATCGAGCCCCTGCATTTGCCAGCGGCTCCAGCTTTCCTGAAGCTCCGAATAGGCCGAGGCTTTACGTTGGCTGGACATTTACAGGCTCCCGCACAGGTGGTGTGTGCCTGAGCGCAACATCGTAACGGCTTGGGCGGGCAAGCAGGGCCCAGACGAGGCCGTCTTAGACATACTCGTCCCCACCCAGGCCACCCAGCGTAATCTGGCCGGCTTCGGCCAGACGACGGGCCACCTGCACAATGGCTTTCTGTTCCTGTTCCACCTTGGACATGCGGATCGGGCCTTGGGCGTCGATGTCTTCGCGCAGCATTTCGGCGGCACGGTTGGACATATTGCGGAAGAATTTGTCGCGCAACTCTTCGGGCGCGCCCTTCAAGGCAATCGTCAGCGCAGAGGTCTCGATTTCCTTGAGCAGTAGCTGGATGGCAATGTCTTCCACATCGGCCAGATTCTCGAACACGAACATCTCGTCCACGATGCGCTGAGTCAGGTCGGCATCCATGCCGCGCAGGCTGGTCAGTACGGATTCTTCCAGGCTGGCGTTCATGTAGTTCAGCATTTCCGCTGCCGTTCGCGGGCCACCCATCTTGCTGCGTTTGGCACCCTGGCCCGAGAGCATGCCATTCAGCACTTCGGTCAGCTCGTTCAGGGCAGTGGGCTGTACCCCACCAAACGTAGCAATGCGCAGAACCACATCATCGCGTAAACGATCCGGGATGTACCCCAGAATGTCGGCAGCGCGATCACGCTCCAGATGCACCAGAATCGTGGCAATGATTTGGGGGTGTTCGTCGGCAATCAGCTCGGCCACGCTGGACGCATCCAGCCAGTTCAGGGCATCAATACCACTGCTGGAGCCTTCGCCGTTCTCCAGCAAGTCTTCGATCAGGCCAGCGGCTCGGTCCGAGCCCAGCGCCTTGTTCAATACGGAGCGGATGTAGGCATTGGAGTCCAGCGCCACCGCCATGAACTGGTCGGCTTCCTGGCGAAAGCTCTCCAGAGCCTCGTCCATATCGGCACGGGTCAATTGCTTTAAAGACGCCATGGCGGTACTGAGTTGCTGTACCTCACGAGGCGAGAGGTGGCGAAACACCTCGGCGGCGGCATCTTCCCCCAAGGACATCATCAAAATTGCACTGCGTTCGATGGAATCGTCCGGTTTAGCCGTTTTCATTTTTTTCATCTTTGTTTAACCAGGAGCGCAACACCATAGCCACAGCGCGTGGGTCATCGTGAGCCATTGTGCGGGCGGTGTTCAGATTCTCTTCGTAGCGACTCATCTCGGCGGCGCGTTGTTCGGCGGCCTGCTCGCGAGCGGATTCTTCCTTCTGGCGTTCGACGCGTGCGTCAGCGACCGCCTTGGCCTGGATCAGGCCCTGGATGATGGGGTTGATGACGATGCGCCACGCCATGAACAAAATGAATGCAAAGACCAGATATTTGACCAGTTCCATAGCGAGCTCGCGGTACTCCGGATTTTTCCAGAAGGGGGTATCCATATCGCCTTGCTCGTTGAACTGTCCGTTCACCACGCTCAGGCTATCGCCTCGTTCAGCCGAGTAACCAACGGCTTGCTTGACCAGATCGCTGATCTTGTCCAGTTCTGCCTGATCCAGCGGCTGCTTGTCCTGGTCGGTATCGCGGTAGTTCACCACCACGGCCACCGACAGGCGGCTTAATTGGCCCAAGGGGCCTTTGACGTGGCTGATGGTGCGATCCACTTCGTAGTTCACGGTGGAGTCGTTACGCGCATTGCCCGTGTTTTGCAGCAAACGGGCTTGCTCGGCCAGGGACACCAGAGAGGGGTCCGTACCGGCAGCAGTCGCGTTCGCGGCATTGGTGGTTTGTGTCGCCGCATTGGCCGGGTCGGTCGCCGGGGTCTGGGGCTGATTCGGCGCAGCAGGCGGGTTCACCAGATTGGCGACGGCATTGTTGGGGGCCTGATTGCTCAGGGCACCGGGTACGCCTTGGGGCTGTTGCGGGTTGCGTTGCAGAGACGAGCTGGTCTGCTGACTACGTACCGCAGCCTGACCGGGCAACTGGTTGGGCTTGTAGACTTCGGACGTGTGTTCGCGGCGCGAGAAGTCCACTTCGGCGGTGACTTGGGCACGCACGTTGCCAGCACCGACCAGAGGATTGAGCAGGGTCAAAATGCGTTGGACAGCGCGGTACTCAATATCGTTTACAAAATTGCGTTGCTGATTATCAGCGCCCATCTCTCCGGTGGGGGCTGTCAGCAAACGGCCGTTTTGGTCAATGATGGAAACCTTGTCGGCCTGCAGATTGGGTACGCTGGAAGAGATCAGCCAACTGATGGCGGAAACCTGGCCCTCGCTCAGGTCGCGGCCTGGGTACAGAGACAGCACGACCGAGGCGGTGGGGGACTGGCGATCGCGCACAAACAAGGTTTCACGTGGCATGGCCAGGTGAACACGCGCTTCCTTGACGGCGTGCACAGCCTTGATGGAATTGGCCAGTTCGCCTTCCAGGGCACGTTGATACGTGACTTGCTCAGTGAACTGGCTGGCGCCAAAGCGACTTTGGTCGAGCAGCTCGAAACCGGCATTGCCACTGCGTGGCAAACCTTGCGAGGCCATTTGCATGCGCACATCATGCACTCGATCCTGCGGCACCAGAATGGCGGTGCCGTTGCTGTTGAATTGGTAGGGTACGTTCATCTGGCCCAGGGCCGAGACAATCGCACCGCCATCACGATCATCCAGATTGGAGAACAGAACCTGGTAAGCAGGCCCACGGCTCCACAGCAATAGGGCGACAATCAGCGCAATCAGTGCAGCTCCCAGCCCGATCAGCACCACTTTGGGTAGGGCGCGTAGCGTGTCGTAGCCAGGAAGTTTGTTCAGCAACTGTGCGGTCTGACTCATGGGTGAGCTTGGTGAGGCAGAGGCAGGGTTCTGCATGGAATCAGGGGAGTTCAAATCAGGGCGTGCTCAGGCAGCATTAAGGAAAAGGGCGGCGGGCATGAAAGAGTCAGGCGCTTATACCGGCATACTGGCAATTTCTTGGTAGGCGGCCACTAAGCGGTTGCGTAACTGAACGGTGGCCTGAAAACCGACGCTGGCTTTTTGCAGGTCAATCATCACGTCATTTAACGAAACGCCGGGTTCGCCCATTTCAAAGGCCTGGGCCTGGGCGCTGGCTTCATTTTGTGCCTGGGACACCCGGTTCAAGGAGCGGGCCAGCTCGGCGGCAAAGCCACCAGGGGCGGCGCTGCTGGCCGAGGTGGACACAGAACTGGAAGCTCCGGCCGCTTGCGCAACCGCGCGCATTTGAGCCAAAAGGTTTTCAATGCTGGAAAGATTGGAAATCGACATATTCGCTTGCCAGAAAGTCAGGATGGGCCACGCGCACAGGTGCGGGCAGCTTGCCGTGCTTAATGTACCGTTTAGAACGCGAGGCTAAGCAGGGTATCTAAGCCCAAAAACAGGGGCTTTTCAGCCCTTATAAACAAGGGCATCAAGGTTTGGCGGCGTCGTGCAGGTCCTGCAAGGCTTGTGTGGCTTGGGGATGGCCTTGTTCCAGTGCGTACAGCCAGGCCAGCAATTCCGCTACGGCTTGATAGAGCTGAGGGGGAATATGGCGGTCCAGATCCACCTGCATCAGCAAGCCGACTAGCTCGGGGGATTCGTGTACATACAGATTGTGCTCGCGCGCGGTCTCGATGATTTTCTCGGCCAGCGTGCCATAGCCTTTTGCCACTACCCGTGGTGCGCCGTCCTTGGGGTCGTAGCGCAAGGCCAGCGCCTGTGGGCGAGGGGCGGGGGAGTCATGGCTCATCGGGCACATCCTGCGGCAGGTTCGGGTCGGTTTCAATGTGCAGTTGGCTCAGAAACAGGCCCTGGTCTTGCAGGCGTTCGCGCAAGGGCAGGCTGTGTTCGTCCAGATAGTCGGCAGACTGATCGGCCTGGATATGAACCTGCAATTGCTGATTCAAAAGATTAAGCCGCAAGGTGACTGGCCCCAGGGTGGGCAACTGCAGTTGCAAGGTGCTGGACCAGTGTTCGGTTTCGTCCTCGGATTGGGCTTGGTGTCGTTGCACGGTCCAGTTCATGTCGGCATCCGGCCAGGCCTGGCCTTGCCATTGCAGATTCTGGTGGGCCAGCGTGTCCAGTTGCTGACGCACCAGCAGGCTGTTGGCCGGGTCTTGGGTGTGCGTCTGGGCTGGAGTCGTGTGGCTTGTGTTGGCTTCAGCCACGGGGCGATTCAGGTTTTGTGGCTCTTGTTGCAATTGTCCTGCGCTGCGTTGTCCAAAGTGCAGGTCACTCAGATGGGACTCGTAAAACAGCCCGCTTTGTTGCAGGGCTTGCGGCAAGGCCTGGGTGAAATGCTGGGCCAAGGCGGCGGTGCTGCTGGTGGGCAGTGCGCTATGCGCGTTTGCGCCTGTGGCTGGTGTTCCGGTGCCGGGTATGCTGCTGGCGGGTGTCCCTGCTCCAGTAGCACTGGTGCCTGCTGTGCTTGCATTGGCAGCACTGGCGTTTGCGCCAGTGGTGGCGGTGCTGCCGGGCAAGGGCAGGCGTTGTTGGGCCAGGGTCGAGATGGTACTGGCGGTGTTCTGTGCGGATCCTGGGCGTGCCCCTGCCTGGGAGTCAGCGCCGGGACGTGCGGATTCATTCCCCTTTGTCTGCATGCCGGGGTGGCCGGGTAATAAGGCTTGCCGTCCCTGGATGGCCGGGGCGCGATCCGGAAATCGCTCCAGCAAGGACAGAATCAATTGGGCTGTGCGCCCCAAGGTTGTGGGGGCCGAGCTGGTGGTGGCTGTGTTAGGGCCACGCGCATTGATACTGGAGTCTGTCGAGGTTTGACCCTGTTGAGTACGCAGATTCCGGCTGTCGCGGCCCTGTGTATGGGCGCGGGCTTGATCGACGCTTTGGCGTTGATCGCGAGCGGTTTGGTTCTCAACGCGCTCGGGGCGTTGGCTGCCCGGTGTCTGGCTGATCGCATCTGGGCGGGCGCCCGTGGCAATATTGCTTTGCTGTCCGGTGCTGATACCCAGAACGGCATCGAGCCGTTGAATAAGCAGCGTCCCCAAAGGGGAGGGGCCGCCTACGCTCATGGAAGGACGCTAGGCGTGTAATACGCTTGCAAAACGGTCTGCTGGCGCTTCATATTGCCCAGCAACGCACCCAGACGACCCAGTTCAGGGGTGGCCAGATGGCGGATTTGGGCATCGTCTTCCAGAATTTGGGTCAGCAATTGCCGGCGTGCCTGTTTCTCAGTGATAGACAGGTCTTCCATGTTCTTGAGCTTTTCCACGGCGAGCTGATAGTGTTCGGACTGCTCAAACACATCCTCCCAGCGTGCCATTTGGGCAAGCTCCAGCATGTGACGGGTGATGCTGGCGATAATTTGATATTGATCGACGATCGGGTTAGAGGTATCGCTCATGTTCGTACCAGGCGCTAAAGGCGCAAAGGAGGTTGGAGGTGCAGGTCAGCCATAGAGTCTGTCCTGCGAACCTCGGGGTCAAGCTGGTTGCTTGGCACGTTGGTTGTCAATATTGCTGCGCCAGGCATCGGCAATATCGGTCAGCAAACGCTCGGCCAGCGCCAGCTTTTCCGCGTCATTGCGAAGATTGGCCAGCATCAGGTTGTGCAGAATCAGGTCGTAGGTGACGACCAGATTGCGCGCCAGCTCTCCGCCCTTTTCGGTATCGACCGCCATTTTCAGGCCGCTATCGACAATATCAATAGCCTTCGATAAAGACTGCCCCCGCCCAGCAATATTGCCCTGCTCCATGTGCAGGCGTGCTTGCAGCATGGCGGTGCGCGCACCGTTAAAGAGCAGGGTGATCAGATGCTCGGGGCTTGCGCTCAGGACTTCCGTTTCCAGACCGACTTGGGCGTAGGCGCGGACCGATTGTTGGCCAAAGCGACGGGAAGGGGCAGGATAGCTCATAGGGGTTTATTTGCTGCTGTTCATATTGCCCAGCATGGATAGCTGCTGGGTGAGGTAATCGCTGGTGCCTTTCATTTGGTTGACCATTCTGTCTAACTGAATAAATTGCTTACGATAAGCCTCAATCTTGTTGTCTATACGTTCGGCAGTGGCAAGGGCTTGTTTTTCAAGGGTTTTCCCAATTTTGTCAGCACCGTCGGTTGCATTGTCGATGAAACCGCCCTTTTTGACGTATTCATCTGCCGCTTTATTAATGCGGTTTCCAATGGCATCCTCGCCAGCAAACAGACGTTGGACATCAGCCATATTATCTTTCAGCGCGGCTGCCAGCTTTTTGTCATCAATGACCAAGTCTCCTGTCTTTGGGTCAGCCGTGATACCCATCGAGGCTAGAGAGCGTAGATTTCCCTCAGTAGTTGGAATGTTCAATGTTGAACGTAAGCTGGACTGAACCCGGCGGGGCATGGAGTCGCCCGTTAAGGCAGAGCCTTTTTTGTTTTCGACATCGTAGGAGGTCAGTGAGCGAATCGTACTGTTTAAGGCGTTATAGGCTTCAACAAAATCGGTAATGGCCTTGGTTGGGATGCTGTCGTCTCTCGTCACATCCAGGCTGATTGCTTCTGAACTGGCTTTGTTGAGAGTGATCTCCAGCCCTTCTACAGTGTCTTTCAGGGTATTGCTTTGACTGATGATGTCAATGCCATTAATTGTTGCTTTGGCGTTGACGGCTTCACTCAGTTGCTCCATACCCTGAGCAGGGCTGCTTTCAGTGGCTGCTGTAAAAGAAAGCAGGCTGTCCAGATTGGCGTTTCCGTCTACAGAAATAGATTTGATGGAAGCCTGCTCTCCGGTGTCAGAGGCGGTTAAAACTAATTGATAAGGGTGATCGGGATCACCGTTATTAATGATAGTCGCGGTAACACCTAGTTTAGGGTCAGCATTGATCGCTTGCATGACTCCCTGCAAAGAGGTGTCCTTGCCCGTCAAATCCAAGGTATGTGCTGTTCCATTTTGTAGGGTAATGGTTACTTTTCCATCAACACCGAGTGGAGTAGTCCGGTCACTTAGTTGGCCGGTGCTCAGCGAGTGTTTGCTGGCAATCTGCTCGACCACAATACTGTATTGGCCGGGGGTTGCTTTGTGGTTTCCTGTGACAGAGATACCGTCGCCAGCAGCATTGACCTTGACTGCCCCGAATAGACTTGGGTCATTGAGTGTTTTTCCTGCGCTTTGCAGGGCTGTAATAGACGATTTGAGTTTCCCATAAGCGGAGATTCGACTCACGTTTTCGACTTGGCGATTCTGAATAGCGGTCAGGGAGACGTTCTCTGCTTTTCGCAGATCTTCCAGTAAGTCATCCAATTTCAGGCCTGAGCCAATACCGATTGAAGAAATAGCCATATCAAATACTCCTGTAGTGCCCTATTTTGTCGCGGATGTGCCGCGCGCAAAGCCCATGTCAATGGGAGGTTTCGATGCCAGTTTGGTTTTTAAACCTTGACGTCGACCGTGTTGCCTTGCAGTTGAACGATCATTTTGGCAATCTGGATCACGGCGTCAGACGGAACAGTGCGCAAGACCTCGCCGGTTGTGTTGTCCACGATCGAGACCACCAGACGTTGTGCCTCGTCATCCATATTGAAGCGAATGCCGGTGGACCAGGCCTGCAGCGAGTTGTTGATCTGATCCAGCGTGTCATCCAGCGTGTTGACCATGCCGGGTACGGGTTCCTGTTTATCGGGCCAGCGTTGCTTTAATTGGGTATCGGTACTGCTTTCCTTGATGGGGGTCACCGTGGTGGCCGCCGAAGGCATAGGGGTGCCGGGGTTTTGCTCCACAGGAGAAGCCGGGGCCACCAAGGCCGTCGTTTGAGATGAAACTGAGTTGATCATGACATCACTCCAAAGGGGGCTTGGTGGCAGGCCGGCAATGTGGGTAGGGCTTGGCACCTTTAACGTTCCAATTACGGCACTTACGCGTGTATCTTTAGGCGCTGTTTTTGCTTGCAGTCGGCTCAGGGGCGTTTAAAGCCTGAATAAGATGGCGAAAGACAGTTTGATTTGGGGACTGTGTAGCAGGGGGGGCAGGCAAAATAGTCCCATCTTTATTGTCTGGATTCGTGCCTGTCCATGCCTCGTTCAGAAGACGTTCTGGTTGAGCAATACGCCCCACTGGTGCGCCGCCAGGCGCTTCAGCTCGTGTCGCGTCTGCCTCCCAGTGTTGAGCTGGATGATCTGATGCAAGCGGGCATGATGGGCCTGCTCGATGCTGTGCGTCGTTATCAGGTCGTGGCTGAGGCCCAATTTGAGACCTATGCCGTGACCCGAATTCGTGGGGCCATGCTGGACGAACTACGCAGCCAGGACTGGTTGCCGCGCAGTGTGCGCAGCAAAGCTCGTCAGATTGAAGTGGCTGTCAGCACCTTGCGCCAGGAACTGTTGCGCGAGCCCACCGAGTCGGAGATTGCCCAAACCCTGTCCATGAGCATGAACGATTACTACGAGCTGCTGGACGAGGCGGTCGGGGTGCAGGTGATTCACTACGAAGATCTGAAGCGCCAGGCCGATCCCTCTGCCGATGCGCTGGAGTTTCTGGAAGACAGCACACGCGAACAGGCTTACTTCGATAACCCCTTGAACTTGTTGACTTCCCAAGGTCTGCGACAAGCCCTGATCTTGGCAATCGATCAACTTCCCGAGCGTGAAAAGCTGCTCTTTGCGCTGCAATTCGAGCAAGACTTGAACCAGAAAGAAATCGCTCTGGTGCTGGGGGTGACTGAAGGGCGGGTGTCTCAACTTCGTAGCCAGGCCGTGGCACGCATTCGTGCCAGCCTGGCAAAAGACAAGTGGGACGCTATTTCCGACAGTGCTGAGTTTCAGGTTCTTTTGTAAACCTGCGCTTGCAGGCTGCCACATTTCCACTTTTCGACTGATATAAGAGCCTTTTTCTGGCTCTTGTGTGTTTCTGATTGTCTGATGTTAGAATGGCTCTAAATTTGTAGCTTTTTTAGGAGCCATTATGGATGCGATCTACGCTGATTATTCTATTAGCATGTCCGAGTTCAAGAAGAACCCGGCACAGGTATTGCGTACGGCTGGAGAAAAGCCTGTTGCCGTATTGAGCCATAACCGACCCGCCTTTTATATGGTGACGCCTCGCTTGTTTGAAGCGTTGGTCGAGGAAATGGCTAACCGGGATTTGGATGAGTTGGTGCGTCGACGGCTGGCTGTCAAAGATCAAGCTTCTTAAGCAGGCTTATACCGTTGAGGATGATGTTTTGGTGGTTCTGGTCTTGGCGGTAAACAAGCGGGAGGACATGGTTGTGTACCGCGCTGCTATTCAGCGATTAAGAGAGAATTTGGATTAAGTGTTGAGCAGACAGTGATTGCAGTCTGCCTTCTCGGTGATGTCCTGCCGCGTTGATTCAGATGGAAAAAAGCCAGCCCGGTAATGGGCTGGCTTTTTGTCGTGCATTCACTTCGCTTGTTAATTCAAAGTGAATGGTTCGGCAGCGTCAATTAACGCAGCAGCGACAGTACTGTTTGTGGTACTTGGTTGGCCTGTGCCAGTACCGACGTGCCTGCTTGTTGCAGAATCTGGGCACGAGTCATGTTGGACACTTCAACCGCGTAGTCAGCATCTTCGATGCGCGAACGAGCGGCGGACAGGTTGGTGACGGTGTTGTTCAGGTTGGAAATAGTAGATTGGAAGCGGTTTTGAATTGCACCCAAATCCGATCGCAGGGAGTCAACTTGTGCCAAGGCATCGTCAAGGGCAGCGAGGGGGTTTGTGGTTTCGGTAACGACATCCGCTGGATCAGCGACAATATTTGTTGCTTTTGCTCCAACAGTTAGGTTGATAGTGGAATCAGTGCCATCGCCAGCAACGCCTGCGGTCAGAGTGAAGGTGACTTTGTTGTAGCTGCCGTCACTATCTTCAACGTAGTAACCATCTGTCGCATTGCCCAGAATGTCTCCTGCAGCGTAAGCCGAGCCATCAGTTTTTGTTGCGTTTGCGCTGATTAAGGCTGCTTGAGCAGAGTCCCCGCCAGCGGTTAGGTCTGCGGCAGCTGCAGCACCAGGAGCCACCATGGTTGTACGAACGCTGAAACCATCCAGGCCTAGTGTGTCGCGGTTAATAGCCTGTAGATTCAGGTCAATTGTTTGGCCATCGTGTGCTCCGACCTGAATTTTAAGGCTACCAATTCCATCGGCTAGGACATGAACGCCGTTGAATTGGGTTTGTTCTGACACACGATCAATTTCTTCCAAGCGTTGAGTGATTTCAGCTTGGATAGATGCCAAGTCAGAATCAGAGTTCGAGTCGTTTGCAGCCTGTACGGTCAATTCGCGAACCCGTTGCAGGTTGTTGTTGATTTCATTCAGCGCGCCCTCGGTTGTCTGAGCGATAGAGATGCCATCGTTCGCGTTACGCGCGGCTTGGCTCAAGCCTTTAACATTTGCTGTGAAGCGGTTGGCAATAGCCTGACCGGCGGCGTCGTCTTTGGCGCTGTTGATGCGCAGACCGGAGGACAGACGCTCAATGGCTTGACCCAGTGCGCCTTGCGATTTGGTCAAATTGCCTTGGGCAATCAGGGAAAGCGAGTTCGTATTGATAACAGACATGGTAACTCCCAATGTTGAGTAGAGCGGCGAAACGGTTTCGCCCTTTGCCCAGGAAAGCGTTGGCGTTCTGCTAGGCCCCAGGGGGCTGATCGCGCATTCGACACACTGCGTTCTTCCTGTACAGCACCATTAACGGAAGGGGCCAAAAACTCTTTAGGGGACGGTTGAGAAAATTTTCCGCATTTTGCCCGGACGCCTTGATAGCGGTGGCTTCAAACAAAAAAACGGGGCCATCTATTGACGGCCCCGCATGGTAAAAATTGAGCAGAAAACGGAATCAGGCGGGTTCAAGCCTCGAACCCGCCCTTGCGCTTACACGGCAATAGGCTTGCCATCCGTACGCTGGATCACCACGGTCGAAGAACGTGGACGTACGGTATTCATGCTGACCACCGTCGCATCATGGGTGTCGTAAGCCGGCCAGTTCACCGGGTGCTGAATGTTCAGGAACAGGCTGGTGTGGTCCGGCGTCATGGAAAAGCCCGTGATTTCGGCCTCGTTCGGGCCTACAAAGAAGCGACGCAGATCGGACTGGTTGCTGGCATTGATGGCCGGGCCAGTGCCCGAGCTGTCCGCCAAGGCACTGGGGATCACGGCCAGCATCTGGTCGTTGGTGGCGCGGGCGACATTGTTTTTGCGACCGCCGTCAATACCATTGTCGGTCTGAATCCACAAAATGCCACGGCTGTCGAAACCCAGACCGTCGGGGCTGGCCAACTGGTTCAGATCGGTCAGGCCAGAGCGGTTGGTATCAGCATCCGCACCCGAATCCGAGCCAAACACGAAGATGTCCCATTTGAACTTGGTTGAACCGGGCTCGTCGTGCCAGCGAATGATGTGACCGTTGACGTTGTTCAATCGCGGGTTGGCGGCGTTGGTGCCGGTCGACGCATTGCGGCTGGTGTTGTTGGTCAGCGTCAGGTAGATATCGCCATTGCTGGGGTGAGTGGCCGTCCACTCGGGGCGGTCCATTGGGGTGGCACCCACAAAGTCGGCTGCGCCACGGGTATTGATCAGAATTGCTTCCAAGGTTGGGAATTTATCCGCCAAGGTGCCGCCATCTTTGCCTGGGGTCGTGCCTGTCAGTGCCAGCCACTCGCCCGAGCCGTCTTCGTTGAAACGGGCGACATACAAGGTGCCTTTGTCCAGATATTTAGCGCCCACGGCCAGACGATCGGTGCGCTCGGCATCTTTCGGGTCCCAGTTGGCGTCGGACACGAAGCGGTAGACATATTCAAAGCGCGAGTCGTCGCCGCTGTAGAACGCCAGGGGTTTGCCGGCTTCGGGTTTGCTGTAGGCACAGCCTTCGTGCGCGAAGCGGCCCATGTGAGTGCGCTTGGTGGCAATGCTGCTGGGGTCGTACGGGTCGATCTCGACCAGGTAACCAAAGCCGTTGACTTCATTGCGCCAATCGTCAGTGGCGCTGGTGCCGGTTTCGGTCACATTAAAGCGAGCGAACTCACCCAGCACTTCCGAAGGGTCTTGGGCGGCGGTTTCCCATTTGTAGCGACCGGTGGGACCAGCCGATACGCCCACGCGTTGCTGGTGTGCAGGACGATTGCCGGTGTTGACAAAGCAGGCTGCCCAGTTTTCTTCGGCGGTGATATAGGTACCCCAGGGCGTGGTGCCGTTCCCACAGTTATTGTTGGTGCCACGCACCTGCGTGCCGTTGGGCGAGAAGGGGGTTTTGACCCAGTCTGTGCCGCCAATAGGGCCAGCCAGTTTCATGGCCGTGGCAGAGGTAAAGCGACGGTTGTAGCGCGAGTTCTGAACGATGTCCCAGCGGCCATTGCTACGACGAATATGGATGATGGCCACGCCGTGGGCATTGATTTCCTTGCGTACTTCCTCGGCCGGGCGCTTGCCATTGGGCAGGGTCGGGCCGTTGGGGTGCAGGGCTGATGGGTCAATATATTCGTGGTTGACGGCCAGCAAACCTTCGGTGGAGCTGCCTTCCAGTGGGAAAAAGTGCATGCCGTCATGGTGCATGCCCATGGAATTGAGCAAGTCGTTGGAGCTGTTGTTGCCGTTCTTGTCCCAGGGCAGAGCGTTGTCATTGATGGGGGTGCCCCAGGGAGCCAATACGTGGGCGATGTAGCCGGGTGGGACCACACAGCCGTCGGTCATGGAGGTGGGCAGGGACTCAAAACCCAGTTTGACGCTTGCAGGTGGCTCCGGATCCGGATCCGGATTTGGGTTGGGGGTCGGATTGCCGCCGTTGTCGGTGGAGTTGCTACCTGTACTGCTGCTGTCACAGCCAGCCAGACCAAAGCTGGTCATGGTGGCCAGGGCTGCTGCCAAACCACCGCGCATCATGGCACGGCGTGTCAGACTTTTTTCCAGAATTTCACTGAAAGGGGTGTTCTGACTGACGTTACGTACTGTCTTGTCTGAGATATGTTTGCTCATAGTGATCAATAGCGCCAAGGCTGAGTTGTGGGGGTAGCGTCATGCTAGTGGCTGAACGTGAAAGGTCTATGACACTTTTCCCTGCGTGGGACGTTTTTGCGCGGGACAGGCAAGATTGGGTCACAATACGGGGCCATAGCATGGTGTGACTGAACTAGGCATAGACTGTGACAATGTCTGCATCCTCCTCTCGCCCTGATTCTCCCGAACGCCGTCTGCGCCGTATGAAGCGCAGCGCAGTCGCCTTGCTGGCGCTGACTATCTGCCTGTTCCTGCTTAGCCACGCCATGATGCGGCAAGGCCAGGCGGCACCTATCGCCGGATTCTGGCCGTGGCTGCGCGCTTTTAGCGAGGCGGCCACCGTCGGGGCGCTGGCAGACTGGTTCGCTGTGGTGGCCTTGTTCCGGCATCCGCTGGGTCTGCCGTTTCCGCATACCGCCATTATTCCCAACAAGAAAAATAGCCTGGGTGAAAGTCTGGGCATTTTTGTGCGCGACCACTTTCTGGACTCGGCCATGTTGCTGGAAAAGCTGCGCAGCCTGGACCCGGCAGCGCGTTTGGGGCAGTGGCTGTCGCAACCCGAGCAAAGCGAACGTGTCAGCCGTGCCTTGCAAACTGCCATGGGCGAGGCCCTGCGCTTGCTGGACGAGCGCAGCGTCAAACAAGCTCTGACCGATGGCGTGCGCGGCTATTTGATGCGGGTGGATATGGCGAGTTCCAGCTCTCAGATTCTAGGGCTGCTCACGCGCAATGCCCGTCACCAGCGCCTGCTCGACGAGGTCTTGCAGCAATTGGGTGCTTATCTGTCCAACGAGGCGGTCAAGCAGCGCGTGGCCGATGTGTTGGTGCGCTACGCCCAGCGTGAGTGGCCCAAGCTTCTGGCCATGGTCGGGGTGGTCACCTCGGTTGACGAGCTGTCCGGCAAGATGGCTGACCGTCTGGCGCGTGCCCTGGTAGACGAGGTGCAAACCATTTTGAGCGAGCCCGAACACCCCCTGCGCAAGGACTACGAGCAGTGGGTACACGACTATATTCAGCGCCTGGGTCAGGACCCAGCGTTGATGGAGCAGGTGGAGGCGATCAAGCAAGGCTTCTTGCACCACAAAGAGGTGGGGGATTATATCGATGGTGTTTGGACGGATGTGATGCGTGTTGTGCGTCAGGATCTGGCCAAAGAGGATTCTTCTGTGGCGGCCCATCTGCGTCAGGTAGCGCAGGATTTGGGGGTGCGCTTGAATACCGATGCGACGCTGCGTGAAACCTTGAATGAACACATGTTGTCCGCAGCGGCGGGTCTGGCCGAGCAATTGCGTGAAGGGGCCAAAGAGCATATCTCGCGCACTGTGCGTCAATGGGACGACAGGCAACTGGTGCGCGAGCTGGAGCTGACCGTAGGCACGGATCTGCAATACATACGCTTTAATGGCACGGTGGTGGGCGGCCTGGTTGGCGTAGGCCTGCACGCGATTCTATTATTGGGTTTGGTCTAAAAAAGCCTGCCAGATCAGCGTTCTGTGAACGCCTTGGTCGTGCCTGGAAAGCAGGGCAAAGCACTGTTGATCCGAACTGGCTGAATCCGCAACCTTATCGAAGCAGGAGTATGAGGGGGGGGCAGCGAGATGCTCAGCGCTTTGCCCCCAAGGCTTTTTTATCAGGCCACTTTCAGCAAGGGTACGGGTTCTTGGGTGGCATGCGGATCAGGGGCATACGTAGAGCGGCCAGTCACCCCGGTATTCAGCAGTTGAATGGACAGTTTCAGTTCTTGTGCCTGACGACTGAGTTCGTGTACGGTCTCGCCCAGGCTGCGGGCCAGATCGGCATTGTCGTTGGTGTCATTGTCCATGGTGGAGACGGCATCGTTAATCTGCGCCAAGCCCTTGGCTTGCTCGTTGGACGCAGTGGAGATTTCACTGATCAGATGCGTCACGTCCGAGACGGATTGCATGATCTCGTCCATGGTGGAGCCGGCCCGCTTGGCATGATGGGCGCCGGTTGCCATGCGTTTCAGGGAGTCTTCCACCAGGTGCTTGATTTCCCCGGCGGCTTGCGCACTTTTCTGTGCCAGGCTGCGTACTTCACCCGCCACCACCGCAAAACCCTTGCCGGCCTCACCCGCACGGGCGGATTCCACGGCGGCATTCAGCGCCAGAATATTGGTTTGAAACGCCAGCCCTTCAATAATCGACACAATATCGCCAATGCGTTCGGAGCTGTTGTGGATGTCCTGCATGGTGCTGACCATATCCTGGACCACTTCACCCCCACGGCGTGCGTTGGACAGGCTTTGATCGGCCAACTGGTTGGCCAGTCGGGCATTGTCCGCGGTTTGCTGCACATTGATGGTCAGTTCTTCCATGTTTGCCGCCGTGCGTTGCAAGGAGCCGGATTGGGCGGCGGTACGGCTGGATAACTGCCGGTTGCCGTCCTCTATTTGCGTGGACACATCCAAAGAGGCCTGAATGCCTTGATGCACATCGGTAGCCAGGCTCAGCAGGCTCTTGCGCATCATGTCCATGTAGAAATACAACTGCGTAATTTCCTGGCTGCGGGTGTGCTGTGGATTCAGGTCGATCAGCAAATTGCCGGTTGCGATTTGCTGGGCGATATGGGTGGCGCTGTGCAGGGGTTGCATCATACGCTGGGTCACAGTCCAGCCATAGGCCAGAGTGGCCAGGCTGACCGCCCCCAGGGAGGCGAGCCCGGCTGTCAGATAGGTGCCTGATGCGCCGCTGCCCAGGAGTAGGCCAACGCTTAAGCTGACCAAGGCGGCTGTCAGAAATCCGAAGCGCAGCAAGCTGGCACGCAGGCTGCGGTTCAAGGGTTGGAGCAGGGTGTTCAGGGCAGAACGCCAGCCTCTGGCCTGCAACTGACCTTCATGCAGACGAAAGCCGCGCAGCCCTTGTTGCTGGATGGAGTGGTACAGATATTCTGCTTCTTTGATTTCCTTGGGTTGAGCGCGTACCCGTACCGAGGCATAGCCATTGACGCGGCCGTTTTCGATTAAAGGAATGACGCGGGCCTTCACCCAGTAAAAGCCGCCGTCTTTGCGGCGGTTCTTGATCAGCCCTGACCAGGATCGTTGTTGCTTGAGGGTCTGCCATAGATCCTTAAAAATCACGGCGGGCATATGGGGGTGGCGCACGATATTGTGGGGTGCCCCGATCAGCTCATCATGGCTATAGCCGCTAACCTCGATAAAGACCGGGTTGGCGTAGATGATGCGCCCCTTCAGGTCTGTTTTGGAGATTAAATAGGTTTTTTCGGGTACCTGTGTTTCATGAGAGGTGATGGCTTGGTTTTCACGCATGATCTGGCTCTGTTAAAGACGTAGGCGGGAAAGGACAGATCATTATGTTGCATATCGACTCAGTTTTGTTACTTAGTATTTGCATTAGAGTCTAAATGTGTCATCGTAATGACAGGCAAAAACCAGGTTTTCAGAGCAAGGTTTGTGCGGCGTAATATATTGATTTTATTGTTTATTATTATTTTCAGGGGTTTCTGGGATCAAACTTGATCCCAGAATTATTGTTTTGTCTAGCTGTCAGTTGTGTCAGGCTCGGCTGTGGGGCTGCCGAGCCTGATTGTATGGTTTAGCGGCGAATCGCTTCCAGGCGGGCGTTCGCTGTTTTGGCGCTTTGAGCCTGAAAGGATGGCGTGTTCTGGTAAGACAGCACCTGCAGGGTGGGTGCCTGGCTCAGTTGGGTCAACGCGGGGGCATTTTGGGCTGTTTCGGCAGAGCCGGTATTCAAGGCCTTGATCGCGTCAGCCAGTTCGGACGCTTCTGTGGCCAGATCGCTCATGGTGTTGCCCAGATCTTGAACCAAGGCTGCGTTTTGCTGAGTGACCCCATCCATCTTGGCCATGGCTTCGTTGATCTGATCCAGACCACTGGCTTGCTCGATTGAGGCGGTTGAAATCTCGCCAATAATATCGGTGACGCGTTTAACCGAATCCACGACCTCGCCCATGGTGTCGCCCGCGCGGGCGGCTTGCTCGGCCCCCACAGCCATACGGCTCACCGAAGCATCAATCAGGTTTTTGATCTCGCCTGCGGCTTGTGAGCTTTTTTGAGCCAGACTACGCACTTCACCGGCCACCACGGCAAAACCACGGCCTGCTTCACCGGCACGGGCCGATTCCACTGCCGCATTCAGCGCCAGGATATTGGTTTGAAAGGCAATCCCTTCAATCACGGTGACGATATCGCCAATACGGCGCGAGCTGTCGTGAATGCCTTGCATGGTCTGCACCACTTCATTGACCACTTCGCCACCCCGTTGGGCAATCTGCATGCTGGCATCGGCCAGTTGGCTGGCCTGATTGGCGTTGTCAGCGTTCTGGCGCACAGTCACTGTCAGCTCTTCCATGCTGGCGGCGGTTTCTTGCAAGGACGCAGCCTGGTCCTCCGTGCGCGAGGCCAGATTGGTATTGTTCACCTCCAAAATGCGCGCAGCATGGATAGAGGCGTCAATGCCAGTGCGGGCATCGCTGGCAATCCCTACCAGGCTCTTGCGCATCAAGTCCAGACAAAAATAAAGCTGGCCAATTTCCGAATTACTTTCGCTGGAGTTCAGGTCAATATCCAGTTGCAGGTTGCCAGTCGCAATTTGCTGGGCGATCAGGGAAGCCTGGTCCAGGGGACGGATCACCCGTTGGGCAATCAGCCAGCCGTAACCCATCATGGTGGCACTGGCCAGACACAGGCCGCCCGTCAACCACAAGCCCGAACCCTGGGGTACGCCGCCGGTCAGGGCGAAGTACAGGGCCGTACCAGTGGTCGCCAGCGCCAAGGTACCCATGCGAAACAGGCTGGCACGCAAGGAATTGCTGAAAGGGCGGCGCAGTTGGCTCAGGGCTTTGCGCCAGCCTGTGGGTACGGCACGGCCTTCATGCAGGCGTACGCCTTTGGCGCGTCCTTCATTGATGGCGGCATACAGGCTTTCTGCCTCGTCGATTTGTTCCTGGCTGGGTTTGACGCGTACGGACGCATAACCGGCCACCGTGCCATTTTCATAAATGGGCACGGCCATGGCGTAGACCCAGTAAAAGCCGCCGTCTTTGCGACGGTTTTTGACCACACCCATCCAGGGGCGTTGGTTTTGCAAGGTGTCCCAGAAATCCTGGAAGGCCTCGGGGGGCATGTCGGGGTGACGGACCAGATTATGAGCCTTACCAACCAGTTCCTCACGGGTAAAGCCGCTGATTGCAATAAAAGCCGCGTTCGCGTAGGTAATCCGACCTTTCAGATCGGTTTTTGAAATAAGGTACTGATCGGCCCGGACGCGAACCTCGTCCTGGGTAATGGGGAAATTCTTACGCATTCATCATCCTGGAGGGGAACAAAGGGGGCGCGGGGGGCCGTCAAGCCCGCATGAGCCATGCAAAAGGCATAAGCTTCTGTTTGTCTGTACAAGTGAGATTGTCAGAAACCTTCTATTTTTGCGGATGGCAGAGCAGCACAAAGCGTGAAACTGTTGACTGATCGGGCCTCTGACTGAGTGCTTGCCTGTCATTTATGGCAAACACATACAGTTCAAACGCTTAACGTCAGTCCGGTGAGTTTCTTTAGGTTTAGATGTTCATGGGTGATAATTTGAGCATCTGAAAAGGATGTACTGACTATATTGATCGGCCGTGTCGTTGTCGTTAGCCGGAGCAGGGCGGGCCTCGCTTATAATCCGCCAGACGCGCGCTGGCGCGATTCAGAAGGAGAATATGTGAGCGATACGCAGGAACCTGTAGTCAGTGCGGAGCTGGTGGCTGTTTTGGTGGCGGTCAGCGACGGCGAACCCCGTGTCTTGACCACGGATGCCGGGCAGGCCCTGCCCGCCGGGCCGTTTGAGCACACGCACCGTTCTTTGCAAACGGGGCTGCGCGATTGGGTGGAAACCCAAACCCATCACCCGGTGGGCTATGTGGAGCAGTTGTACACCTTTGCAGACAGGGATCGTTTTGACGCGCAGGGTACGCGTATTGTGTCGGTCAGCTATGTTGGCCTGACGCGCGAAGTGGGCCAGCCCGATGTGGCCCAGGTGATCTGGCAGGACTGCTACCGCTACTTCCCGTGGGAGGACAGGCGGGACGGCGCGCCCGATATCATTCAGGACACCATCGTGCCGGCACTGTTGAACTGGTGCGAGCAGGATGACTCCTTGCGTGCCCTGCGTCGCCAGCGTGTCAATTACAGTTTCGGCCTGGAAGGGGCAATCTGGAACGAGGACTTTGTGTTGCAGCGTTACGAGCTGCTGTACGAAGCAGGCTTGTTGCCCGAATCCTGTCGCCGTCGCCAGCGTGAACAGCAGGAGCTGGGCAAACATGATGAGCTGGGTCTGGGCATGCGCCATGACCATCGCCGGATTTTGGCCACGGGCTTGGCGCGTTTGCGCGCCAAAATCAAATACCGCCCCGTGGTGTTTGAACTGATGCCGCCGGAGTTCACCTTGCTGCAATTGCAGCAGGCTGTAGAAGCCCTGGCAGGACGAGGGCTGCATAAACAGAATTTCCGCCGTTTGATTGAGCAGCAAGCCTTGGTGGAAGAAACGGGCGCCATGAGCATGGGAGGGTCAGGCCGACCCGCCAAGTTGTTTCGCTTCCGGGGGGACGTTTTGTTTGAACGGGCGATCTCGGGCAGTAAATTGCCGCTAGCCAAACAAGCGCGCTAAAAAACTGGGCCTATGGCTTGACAGTGTTTATGCTCAGGAATAGCATAAGTGCATCGTGCCAATAGGCCTTATTTTTAGTGGTTTAAATACTCATAATGAGCATAATTAATGCCCCCGAGCCAACAGTGCAAGCTGCAGAGACAACGGCCCACCGTATCCCTTCCTTACCTGACGTCCTTCTTGAGCCTTTGGTGCGTGCCACCTTGCAAGAAGATTTGGGCCGTGCCGGTGACTTGACGACGGATTCTATTGTTCCCGCAACAGCGCGTACGCAAATGCGTTTGGTGGCCCGCGAGGAAGGCGTATTGGCGGGTCTGGATTTGGCGCGCTTGGCGTTTACCTTGTTGGACCCTACGCTGCGCTTTGAAGCTCAATTGCAAGATGGGGATGTCTTGACGCCAGGTGCGCAGATTGCGGTCATCAGTGGCTCGGCTCGCTCCATGTTGACGGCAGAACGTTGCGCCTTGAACTTTCTGGGGCATTTAAGTGGCGTGGCATCGGCAACCGCCTCCATCGCCCGCGCGATTGCCCCTTACGGCACGAAAGTCACCTGCACCCGCAAAACCATGCCTGGCCTGCGTGCCGTGCAGAAATACGCGGTGCGGGTCGGGGGCGGCAGCAACCATCGCTTTGGTCTGGATGACGCAGTACTAATTAAAGATAACCACATCGCTGTGGCCGGTGGAGTCAAAGCCGCCGTGGAAGCGGCCCGTGCTTACATTGGTCATCTGGTTTGCATCGAGGTGGAAGTTGACACCCTGGAGCAACTGGACGAGGTGCTGGAACTGGGGGTGGACAGCATTTTGCTGGACAATATGGACACCGCAACCTTGACCGAGGCCGTGGCCCGTGTGGCAGGCCGTGCCAAAACCGAAGCCTCTGGCCGTATCACCCCAGAAACAGCCGTAGAAATTGCCCGTTGCGGTGTAGACCGAATTGCCGTGGGCTGGATTACGCACAGTGCCCGTGTATTGGATATGGGTCTGGATGCTTGAGTAGAGAACATGTTGGCTGTCATGGCGGGTTTTCAGGTGGGTAAGCGGGCGGCGGTCGCCGCTTTGCTGGCAATCGTGGCGTTGGGCATGAGTCATCAGGCGGCGCAGGCCAAGGAGACGACTGCCGGGCAGGTGGGGAAGTATCCCGTCAGGCCTATTACTGTGATCGTCACCTTTCCGCCTGGCGGCGGGACCGATTTACTGGCCCGTAAGTTAGGGCCTGAGCTGGAAAAAGCCCTGGGCCAACCCGTCATCATTGACAACCGCCCTGGTGCCAGCGGCAATATTGGCGCACGAGCAGTGGCCTACGCCCGTGCCGATGGCTATACCTTGTTGATGGCCAATAGTTCTTTTGCCATCAATCCCGGTGTTTTTCGTAATCTGGGTTTCAAACCCAAAGAAGACTTTGCACCGATTGCCAATATAGGCTTTGTACCTTCCGTGATTGTCACCGGGCATGACTCGGATATTCAGACTCTGGAACAGGTGCTGGAACAGAAGTCCGAACCGTCGTTGGCGTATGCCTCCTGCGGTAATGGCACCCCCCAGCATCTGGCCGGGGAAATGCTCTACGACTTGTGGAGCACGACCTTGCTGCACATCCCCTATCGTGGTTGCGGGCCGGCATTAAATGACGTGGTTGCCGGGCAAGTGCCTATCGGGATTGTAACTTTGTCCAGTGCGGCCGCCTTGATCGAGTCTGGGCACTTGCGTGCCTTGGCCGTCACTTCAGCCCGGCGCAGCCCAGTTTTACCCCATGTGCCTACCGTGGCTGAAATCAGTGAAACTGATTTCGAGCTGGACCAATGGCACGGTTTGTTGGCGCCGTCCCATACGTCTGAACACATCATCAAAACGTTGAATCGTGTCGTGCAACACATTGTGGCGGACCCAGCCATGCAATCGCAACTGCTGGGACTGGGTTATACGCCGCAAGAGCGTAACGAGTCTGCTCAAGCCAGTGGCTTCAAGGCCATGATCTGGAACGATATCGACCGTTTTGGGGACTTGGCGTACAGGATTGGTTTGCAGGTGGATTAGAACGGGGAAGGGCTTGTTTCAGTGCAAAGCTTGATTGAGGACCGTGCGCCCTAGTTGTTGTTGTTGTTGTTGTTGTTGTTGTTGTTGTTGTTGTTGTTGTTGTTGTTGTTGTTGTTGTTGTTGTTGTTGTTGTTGTTGTTGTTGTTGTTGT